>CADCRJ010000144.1 GCA_902803735.1 uncultured Spirochaetaceae bacterium | reverse complement strand
TAGCATGCTCATTAGTAATAATCGCATAAACAGAGTCGTTGTAATCATCATCAGCAAGAAGCATTGACTGAACATCAAAAATAGCCGCAGATTCCTCGCCTATATCCTCGCGGGCCTTTTTGTACACGTTCTGAAGCTGCTGCACAGCCAAGTCGCGTGCCTCTCCGTATCTCTTAATCTCAGCCTCAACATCCTTAATCTCATGTTTTGAAATATCATATTCTGTTTTTTTCAAGATTTTTACAGGACCTATTGCAATTCCTTTAAAAATAGACTTACCGTTATAACGTTTCATTCAGAACCTTCCTATATAAAAACTTTAACGAAACCTCCAAAAACTACTGTTCTTGGAAATGCTCTTAACTTTTTTCTCAAATTAGTATAGCACAATATTGTTACATAAAACAAATATTTTGTGTTAATAAATGAATTTTCCGTACTTAATAATTGAAACCGTTTTCAAGACAATCTTTTTTGCACCTAACTCTTGCTTCAAAAAAATATGTCATACGGAATTAAAACCCTATTTTTTGGATATACTGATTATCGGAAAAAGGCTTCCAATCCTCGCCCGGAGACCCAAATTTTGCAAAATTTGCCCACCAGCGGCGCATATTCAGTCCTACTTCCTCACATTTTTTCTCTGCCCCCGCGTAATCAGCAAGCTGTCCCGCAATACCGAACAAGACGGGAACATCGCTGGCATGAGTCGCGCCGAGTCCTTTTTTTCTCATGGCAGGAGAAACCAGACCGTACCTGTATACAAATGTTTTTGAGGCATTTCTCGAAGCAACTATCTCCATTGCAGGAGACTGGTATATGAACTTTGTCATAGCTTTTACGCAGCGTTCACGGACACTTCCCTTAAAAGCTGATATGTCAAGCCCAAGCTTTTTCATAAAGAACTTGAGAAGAAAAGACGGCATTACACGTATAAAAATACCAGCCTCCTCCTCAGTAGTACCAATAAGCATAGGAATGTCATATTCACTACAAAGTTTTTTTGGATAATCCCGCAAAAGAGTTCCGTCAATCACAGGACTGAACGCACAGCGGGTCTCTGGCCTTAGCATGGTAAGAAGCCCAAGCCTGTGATTCGCTTTTATCACCCGACACGGATCTATTGCAAAAAGCTTGTCTAACTCCGATTTTCCAACATTCGGGCGAGCTAATCGCGACAAATGCGCATAAGAGAGATACTTTCTAGTCTGATAAGAACTTTCCTCTTCCGTGAAAAAATGCTCGACGCAAGCACTCTGAATTATGACTTTATGAAAATACACTCTGGCCGCAGGTACGGACATAAGAGCCAAAATGCACGCAGCCCCCGCAGACTGCCCGAACAATGTAACGTTACCACAATCGCCTCCAAAAGCCCCTATCGTTTTTGATACAAAGTCAAGGGCTGCAATCTGGTCGTAAATACCAAGGTTTTGCTCAAAACGGCTGTCAATGCAGCGCAAGTTCAGGAATCCGTAAAAGTTTAAGCGATAGTTAAAAGTAACGATTATAACATGATTCTCCGCGGCAAAGGCGGCAGAATCATATCTATAGCGGCGTGTCCTGAACTTTTTTGTCGGTATATGCTCGCTTTTTCCAGTTCCGCCATGCGAGTATGAGCCACCAAAGAACCAGAACATCACAGGAAGCTTTTCGCTGACATCATGCTCTGGAACAAAAATGTTCATGTACAGGCAGTCCTGATTGTACACATCCTCGGAAAAATGCTTAGTTTCCTGAATTGGGTTCGCACCAGGCTCAAGAGCTTTCAATATGCCTTCCCACGGTTCTGGCGGGACAGGTCTTCTAAACGCAAGCTCCCCTACTGGTGGCTTTGCGAACGGAACCCCGTAATAGCAGTCACAGCCATCTTTCTTTATGCCTTCTATCATTCCATAACAAGTTTCTATAACCATAAAACAGCCCTGTATTTTTTTCAAATCTAGATATATACTTAATATATGAAAAAACAAATTTTTACTAGCATAAAATTATGCAGAATGCCTGTATATAATACAGTTGTAAGCCTACTTGTATGTTTTCTTGCAATCATCACATTTTCATGCGAATCATTGAAAGACATTGTTGGAAGCCCTTCTTTATCCATGAAATCCGTCGCCATAAAATCGCTAGACTTGGAGGGAATAACTTTCTCCGTAGACTACAGCATATCAAACCCTTATCCAATTGCTTTTTCGATAAAAGAGGTCGCAGCAAACATAACCTACGAGGACACGACATTGACAAAGCTTTCTACGTCAAAGGGCGTTAATGTCGCTTCGATGGGAAGCGCGTCAAACACAATGACTTTCAAGGTTCCATACGAGACCATAATTAAATTCGCAAAAGCCGCAACGACGGACTCCTCAAACAAATCGGAATCAAAAAAATCTCTGCCGTTCATGGTAAGTGGAACTGCAAGCCTTGATTTGAGCGCAATCGCATTTCTGGAGAACCAGACAATGACGCTCCCGTTCAAAAAATCCTTTGAAGTGCCTGTGTTCAAGCCAAGTTTCTCTATCTCGGACGTAAAACTGCAAATGCCAGATGTCGCATCTCTGAAAAACGCATTTACCAGCAGCGGCATGAACATTCTCAAAGCAGCCTCTGCCGCTACAGCAATACTCTCTGGAAAGCCAGTAAGTGCAGATGCCTTTGACGGCGTGAACATCGACTTTGGACTTAATTTCAACGTGAACGTTGCAAACGAAGGCAGCAGCGCTTGGGATTATATTGTCAACAGCTGCTCACTGACATCTTCAGCAGGAAAGCTCGCCGATGTCGCACCAGCGGGAACAAACAGCATATCATCCAGCAACGGTACGATTCCGATGACAGCAAAGCTTAACACATTGACTGCAAGCGCGTTCATCGTACAACTGATTAACAAGAGTGGCAAGAATCCGGTGTTCTCGTTAGACAGCAGAATTTCGTTCCCAGACCTTCCATACGCGCAAAAGTTCCCGCTGGCATATTCATGCGAGCTTCCGCTCTCAAAAGTCAGCAAGTAGCAACAAACACAGAATTTGCCTTTTCCCCTTGCCAGCGTTCGATTATTTTTGATATTATCGGAACAATCGGAATCAAGAGAATTTCAAGGGGGAAAGGATGCCATTTCCAAAAGATTTTGTATGGGGCGCAGCAACTAGCTCAATCCAGATTGAAGGTGCAGTAAACGAGGACGGAAAAGGAAAAAATATCTGGGATATTTTTTCCCATCAGAGCGGAAAAATCAAAGACGGAACAAACGTTGACATTGCCTGCGACCATTACCACAGGTACAAAGAAGACATCGAACTCATGGAGAAAATCGGTATAAAAGCATACAGATTCTCTATAGACTGGAGCCGAGTTCTTCCAAACGGAACAGGGGAAATAAATCAAAAAGGTCTCAATTACTATTCAAATCTCGTTGATACCCTGCTTGAGCACAATATAGAGCCATACGTAACGCTATATCACTGGGAACTGCCTTACGAGCTGTACAAGAAAGGCGGCTGGATGAACAGCGAAATAGTCGATTGGTTTGTCGATTAGGCGGCAATCATAGCAAAGACATTCGGCAAGAGAGTTACATATTACTTCACAATAAACGAACCTCAGAGTTTTATTGGACTTGGCTTTTGCGCGGGCATACATGCGCCGGGTTTCTCATGCGCAATGTCAGATACGATGCAGATGGCTCACAATGTGCTGAAAGCACACGGAAGGGCCGTCCAAAAACTCAGGGAAAATGCCGGCATGGACATAAAAGTCGGTTTTGCGCCTACGAGCGGAATGGGCTACCCGGCATCCGACAAGCCGGAGGACATAGAAG
>CADCRJ010000143.1 GCA_902803735.1 uncultured Spirochaetaceae bacterium | reverse complement strand
ACAACCTTTGTTCCAGGTGCTGCCCATGAGACATCAAGAACCTCTACGCTGTCTTTTCCGTCAGCATCTTTATAGTCACCAGCAAGAAGCATTCCACGGCTTTCTACGCCTCTCATTGTACGAGGAGCCAAGTTGCTGGCAATTACAACGTGCTTTCCAAGCAAATCAGACTCTTTGAGGTACATTCTAAGACCTGACTGGATTATACGCTCTGTGCCGCTTCCATCATCAAGATGCTCTATATAAAGCTTCTCGCCCTCTGGGTTTGGCTCAACTTTCACAATTTTTGCTACAGTAAGCTCAATGTTCTCATTGAAGAATGCAACTTGGTCTGCTGCAAGAACAGGAGCTTTTTTCTCCTGCTTCTTCTTTTTATCAGCTTTTTTCTCTGCTTTCTCAGCTTTTGCACCTTGAGTTCCTGCGAATTTTGCCCTGAAAGCATCCGTTGTCTTATTGTCGATAGGAGTAAAGTAAACAGATGTTTCAGAAATCTTATCAAGACCTTCAAGCTTTCCGATATCAGCCCAAGTGAGAGAGCCAGCCTTTGCTGGTGTTCCAAACTTAGAATCTGCAATCTCGTGACCAAGATAGCCCGCAACAACCTGCGAGTATTTTGGCAAATATGGCTGAATCATAATCATCAAATCTTTGATTATATATGCAAGATTATAAAGAACGTTGTCAGAAACCTCTTTATTCTCTTTTATAGCCTTCCAAGGCTCTGCTGCTTGGAATGCCTTATTACAAATGTCAGAAATAGCAAAAATCTCATGGAAAGCATCACGAAGCTCTGCCCATTCAAGAAGCTCCGTAATTTTCTTTTCTTTTTCAAGAACCTGTGCCCAAAGAGCCTCGTCTTTCTTTCCAGATGGAATTACGCCGTTGTAGTTTTTATTGATGAACAGCAACGTACGGTTAACGAGGTTACCAAGGTTACCGATAAGCTCTTTATTGTATTTTTCCTGGAAGTCTTTCCAAGTAAACTGATAGTCCTGATTTTCTGGGCGGTTATAGTAAATATAGAAACGCCAAGCATCGCTAGGGATTCCAGACTCTTTTGCATCGCTTCCAAATACACCTACACCCTTTGACTTAGAGAACTTACCATCCTCGTAATTAAGGAATTCAGTAGAAGACATATGATAGAGCTTTGTCCAGTCTTTACCTGTTCCAAGCTCAGAACATGGGAATACTACAGTATGGAACGGGATATTGTCTTTTCCGATGAACTGGAAAAGCTCAATGTTTTTGTCTGATTTTTCAGTAGACTCAGAAGGAAGCCACCAACTGCGCCAGTCAAAAGTCTGCTTTCCCTGTGCAGCCATTTCATCAGCAAGCTGTTTTGTAATTGACATATATCCGATTGGAGCATTGAACCAAACATAGAACACTTTGTTTTCGTATCCGTCTTTTGGAACTGGAATTCCCCACTTAAGGTCGCGGGTAATTGCTCGCTCGTTCAAGCCGTCGCGAATCCATGCCTTTGTCATCTGGATTGCGTTCTGGCTCCACTTTCCATCAACGCTCTGCTTTTCCATCCAAGCCTCAAGTTTTGGGGCGATTGAAGGCAAGTCAATGTAAAGGTGCTTTGTCTCGCGAACTTCTGGCGTAGCTCCGCACGTATGGCAGCGAGGCTTCAAAAGCTGTGTCGGGTCAAGGAGTGTACCACATGAGTCGCACTGGTCACCGCGGGCATCTTCCGCACCACATTTAGGACAAGTACCGTCTACATAGCGGTCTGCAAGGAACATATTACAGTTAGGACAGAAAAGCTGCTTTGAAACATGCTCTTTTATAAATCCGTTTGCATCAAGTTCCTTGAAAATTGCCTGAGTGATTTCAGTACACTGCTCGTTGCTTGTTCGTCCGAATTTGTCGAATGCGATTCCGAACCACTCATAAATATCCTTATGAATTGCGTAGTAATAATCGCACAACTCACGAGGAGTCTTTTTCTCTTGCAAAGCCTTTGTTTCTGTAGCTGTTCCGTACTCGTCAGTTCCACAGACATACATTGTCTCGTAACCGCGGCTACGGCAGAAACGTGCAAAAACATCTGCACTAAGCATTTGAATCAAATTACCAAGATGTGGAATATTGTTTACATAGGGCAAAGCCGATGTGATAAGTCTTTTTGTTTTTATATTCGTCATAGTATTCATAGATTAAAATTATAAAAATTTTACACTATTTTCTCAACTCTATAACGCAAAAACACAGATAACCGCACGTAGCATTTTTGAGGTTCCCATTACAAAAAAAATCTGTACCTTTCTCGTTTTAGCGTTTTACTCGCCTAAACTTTCAAGATACAGATTTTTTGCAACTTTCAAAATGCAGTTGCTGTAGTCTCTATGCTTTGAACTGATCGATTTCGTTGCCAATTTGGGAAATTGATTCGCGAACTTCCCTTGATATATTTGACAAAGCGGAGCCTGTCTCGTTTATATCTTTTGCACCGATTGACATTTCCTTCATGCTGTCTTTAATGACAAAAGTAGCATTCTGAAGGTTTTGGATTTCGTTCAAAATCATCTTGTTACCTTCGGACATTTCCTTTGAAGCCGTGCGGACTTCAAGCGTACTGTCATTCATCATTTTGAGTACGTCTACAATCTGGTGAGAACCTTCCTGCTGCTCTTCCATTGCAGCCTTAATCTGATGAACGAGCTGGTCTGTTGACGTAATCATAGAGCTTACTTGATAGAAACTCTCGCTACTACTCTGGGATGCAGATACAACGGCATCGATTGTGTCCTCAATTTTCTTAAGCTCTGCACCAATATGCTTTGACTGCTCTGACGAGTGCTCAGAAAGCTTTCTGATTTCATCCGCAACAACGCTGAAACCGCGACCAGCCTCGCCCGCATGGGCAGCCTCAATAGCGGCGTTCATAGCAAGAAGGTTTGTCTGGCTTGCGACGCTAGCAATGGCTTTGTTTGCTTCCTGCAATGTCTTTGACTGTTCTGCAACCAAATTAATTGAATCAGATACTGTTTTTTGTCGCTCAATACCAATATTTGCGTTGTCCGTGAGCCGCTCAAAAGAAAGCGCCATCTTCTCAACAGACTGGTTTACAGAGTTGATGTTTCCAATCATTTCTTCTACAGCGGCACTAGCCTGAGTTACACCACCAGACTGGTTCTCAATCATACGCTCAAGGCTGTTGATGTTCTCTGCAATCTCGGCAACTGCCGCACTAGCCTGAGAAACAACATCAGCCTGAGTGTCCACCTGTGAGCTTACGCTGTTGATATTCTCAAGGATTTCAGTAATTGCACTCGCAGTATTCTGTATGTTCGCCTGCAATTCAGTCTCTACATTATTGAGATTCCCCTTTGAACCTTTTATTTGGGAAACAATACCCTGAAGTTTTTCTACGAACAAGTTAAAGCCTGTAACCATGCTTGCAACCTCGTCATGCGTAGAAACTGGGATTCTCTGCGTCAAGTCCGCGTTTCCGCTTGCAATGCCGTTGACAGTCTTATCAACGACGGTGATTGGTTTTACGATAATATGAGCAATCAAAATTGCAAGGAAGACAGAAATCGAAAGTGCTAAAAGAGCAAGTATACAAATAGCTATAATATCGTGCTGCACGCTGGCATATATTTCTGCCTGTGGTCCAATAGTAACAAGAGTCCAGCCACTTTCTAATGAAACATTGCGGGCTGCGATGTACATTCCCTGCTCAGCATTTATATTTACAAAAACACTGTCCACAGAGAACTGCTCCCTATATTTTGCAAAAACTGGATAATCATCAAAAAAATTAGCAGCGCCAATCTTTGCAGAATCAGTATTTGTAATATAACGACCAGAGGTATCCAAAAGATATGTTTTTCCGCTCTTTGTAAGACGAATGTCAGAAATCATTGTCGTCAAATACGAAAGACCTACATCAATTCCGATTACGCCGACAAAGCTTCCATTGCGGACTGCACGGCGGGCAATAGTCGAAACAAGGCTTTTTGTTACCATATCCATGTAAGGATCCGAGACGTGGTATGTATTTGCGTCCTTTCCAGCCTTATACCAGGCACGGGTCGTCTGGTCATAGTCGCTAGGAGGCGCCCAGTGGTCATTTGCCCAGAAAAAACCACCATTACAAACAGGTGTTGTACCAGAGAAATAGAGCTGCGAAAAATCTGCTTCATGTTGCATCATATGTTCAAGCATGCTTTCCATTGTATATTTATCCAAATCCTGAGTAGCAACATAATGGGCAACAGATTCAGTCATTACATTAGGTTTATCCAAAAAAAGATTTATATCAATTTGTGCTGCGGAAACCTTACTTATCGCCTGTTCTGTAATCATCTTTGTAAGTTCATTTTTCTGTACAAATATAACTGGAATTGATATAACAAGACATGCAAATAAAACCATTCCGACATTGCTAACAATCAATTTCTGTTTAATTTTCATAAAAACCTCTTGTAAGTCCTCGACTATATTGTTGTTATCATAACAATCATTCTCATTCTAGCAGACAATAACAAATAATACAAGAAAATATTTTTTATGTTTTTTATATTGCAAAACAAAAAAAAACTGCTTAAATTCGTATGAATCCAAGCAGTTCTATACCTATTTCTTTGATTTGCCGAGATAAGCTTCTCGCACTCTCTCGTCTTCCAGCAGCTCCTTACCACTGCCATGCATTACAATGGAACCTGTCTCAAGGACATAGGCAATATCAGCGGTTTTCAACGCCATATTTGCATTCTGCTCGACAAGAAGAATCGTAACGCCTTTCTTGTTGATTTCCTTGATTATGTCAAAAATCAGCTGTACAACAAGCGGGGCAAGACCAAGCGACGGCTCGTCCATCATCATAACTTTCGGACGGCTCATTAGGGAACGGCCAACGGCAACCATCTGCTGCTCACCGCCAGACAAGGTTCCCGCAAACTGCCATGAACGTTCCTTTAAGCGAGGAAACAGCTCATAAACCCAAGCAAGGTCTTTCTCAATTTCTTTTTTGTCATGTCTGAGGTAAGCACCAATGCGAAGGTTCTCCTCTACCGTCAAATCTGTAAAAACATGCCTTCCTTCAGGAACAAGGGAGATTCCAGTCATACAGATTTTATTTATAGCCAAATCATTCAGACGCGTACCGTTGAAATTTATCTCACCGTCGTGAATTTTCACAAGACCGCTAATACTGCGAAGCAATGTTGACTTACCAGCACCGTTCGAGCCTATGAGCGTAACGATTTTTCCCTCAGGAACCTCAACGTCTATACCACGAAGAGCCTTGATTCCTCCATAAGAAACACAAAGATTCTTTACTTCAAGCATTCTTTTCCTCCCCAAGGTATGCAGAGATTACGACAGGATTATTCTGAACTTCCTGTGGAGTTCCTTTAGCGATAAGAGCGCCAAAATTAAGAACATAAATGCGGTCTGATATATCCATGACCAAATCCATGTGATGCTCAATCATCAATATAGTAAGATTGAACTGAGTACGGATTTTGTTTATGAACTCAGTAAGCTCCTCTGTCTCCTGCGGGTTCATACCAGCAGCAGGCTCATCAAGAAGCAGGAACGAAGGCTCTGTCGCAAGGGCACGAGCAATCTCAAGCCTTCTCTGACGACCATACGGAAGCGATGTGCACAAATCGTTTTTTACGTCGGACAGGTCAAGAATATCAAGCAAGTGCTCTGTCTCCTCTCGCTGTCTCTTCTCTTCCTTCCAGTTAAGGCGGAATGTTGCAGAAAATACGTTACTGGAGCGTCGCAAGTGCTTTGCAATCAGAACATTGTCAAAAACTGACTGGCTTTTCCACAGACGAATATTCTGGAAAGTCCTTGCAATTCCGAGCTTTGTAATTTTATCAGGAGTCGGCTCCAAATGCTCATTGCAAATTTTTGTTCTATCGCCAGAGTAAAGATGCTTCATTTTTCCTCTAGGATAGTTTTCTATAATTTTATTGCCGTTAAAATATACGCTTCCATTAGTAGGAGCGTATACACCAGTTATAACGTTGAACGCAGTAGTTTTTCCAGCCCCATTCGGACCAATCAGGGAGACAATCTCGTTCTTGTAAATTTCAAGCGAAAGGTCATTTACTGCAACGACACCGCCGAACTGCATTGTGACATTATTCATTGAGAGAACAGTTTCTTTCATTTTGCCTTTGCTCCTTTTACTCGTTTTACAAGATTTTTTATTCTATGAATAATCCTTGAGATTGAAATCTCATGCTCGCCCATAATTCCTTTCTGATAGAAAAGAACAATCGCCATAATCGCAATTGAAAAGACAACTTTTCTAAATCCAGGTCTAAGCAAAGGAACGTGGAAAGAACCGATGAACACGTTAGCATTATCAAGGAAACGAAGCCACCATTCAGAGCATGCAATGAACAGGAACGAAGCAATGCAGCTGCCAGAAATGCTACCTATGCCTCCGATTACAACGATAAGAAGAATCTCATAAGTCATTGCGGACTTGAACTGACTTGCCTGAATCGTAGTCTGAAACATTGCGAGCAAGGCACCTGAAATTCCCGCAAAGAAAGAGCTGATGATAAAAGCAAGTCTCTTGTGGTGGGCAAGGTTTATTCCCATTGCCTCGGCAGCAACCTCATCGTCGCGTATAGCCTTGAACGCACGGCCATAAGTTGTGTTAATCAAAAGAACAATCAGGGCGATACAAATCGCAGAGACAGCAAACGGAAAGAGCACGGAGCGGAAAACCGTGTACTTTCGCAAAAGGTTTGAGCCGTTTGTTATAACGCCAAGCTTGTCCCACTGGAACAAGGCTCGCAAAATCTCTGCAAAACCAAGAGTCGCAATTGCAAGATAATCCGATTT
>CADCRJ010000142.1 GCA_902803735.1 uncultured Spirochaetaceae bacterium | reverse complement strand
CGACCTGTTCCACGGCGATTTTTACCGCTTTTGTGGTTGGTGTGCTTTTTACTGTTTTTGGGAATCTTTTCCGTGAAAGCCTTGTGAGCCGTTTAGGTTCAACGCCTACGATTCTTCCCTATGCGCTGGATTATGCCCGCTACATTCTTTTTGGCGCGCCGTTCATCATCACTTCCTTTGCCATGAACAATCTGCTGAGATTTCAGGGCAGGGCAGCATTCTCAATGATTGGGATGATTACGGGTGGAATCCTGAACATGTTGCTTGACCCTCTTTTTATCTTTGTCTTTGAACTTGGAATCTCTGGGGCTGCGATAGCGACATTAATCAGTCAGATTGTTAGTTTTTTTATACTTCTTTCAATGTTCATCCGTAAAAAATCTCTTGCGGAGCTTTCTCCGAGACACATTTCGCGCAGTCTCAAAACTTATTCAGACATCATAACTACAGGGCTTCCTTCGTTTTTCAGACAAGGAATGGGTGCGTTCTCTGGCATTTTTTTGAACAGGCAGGCGGCTTTTTATGGGGCAATCGCGCTCTCTCTTGCGGCGACAGAAGCTATGGCTGCGGACTCGGCTGTTGCTGGAATGGCAATAACGAACCGCGTTGACAAGCTGCTTCTCGCGATTGCTATTGGCTTGGGGCAGGGGTTCCAGCCTGTGTGCGGAATCAACTACGGAGCAAAGAAATTTGATAGGGTCAGGCAGTCATATTCATTTTTGGTAAAAGTAAGTCTGTTCTTGATGTCCGCTTCTGCGGTTCTTGTCTTTATTTTTGCCCCGCAAATAATACGTTTTTTCAGGGAGGACTCTGCCGTTGTTGCTGTTGGCTCTTTTGCTTTGAGGGCACAGGCTCTGGTTCTGCCGTTCCATTCGATTATTTTTGGCTCGAATATGCTTCTTCAAGTCGCTGGTGAGAAAAAAAGCGCGACTATCCTTTCTTCTATGCGGCAGGGACTTTTCTTTATTCCGTGCATTTTCGTTCTTCCGCACGTTGTCAAATTGTTTGGTGCGGAGCAAATCCTTGGCGTCCAGCTTACGCAGGCTGTTTGTGACGCAATGGCTGCGATTTGCTCCGTTCCGTTTACGGTAAGATTTTTCAGAAAACTGAATGCAGCTTAGACCCTGCCAGCTTTTTATAGCCCAAGTTCCAGCTGAGCTTCTGTGTCTACGTGAATGGATTCCACTTCATGCGTAGAAAGTCTTACGCCAAGGGTTTTTAGACCTTTTTCTTTTATTTTCTGTGCCCTGAATGTCTCTGTGGTGATTTTCATTCTTGGCTTTTTGACATAGTTCAGCGTGAACGAGAACCCTTCTCGCGTGTCTATGTGCAGCACTTCCATGCCGTCTGGAGCGAGGAAGTAATCGCGGTTCATAATCCAGCTAGGGATTCGGCAACGTTTGATAGAGGCGTAGCCAGTCTTTGGGTCACGGAAAATCACCGTAAAAAGGACTGCGTTTATGATTTCTTTCTCCGCAAAGTTGCAGTACCACATATCCCTGTCGATAAAAAGCTTGTCAGGAACGTCAAACGCAGAGTACATGCCGCTTTTGCGTATACAGAGAATGCGGTCGTAAGGCGAGACTTTCATAAGTTCCTTGCCGTTTGAAACGCCGAGCCCAAGATAGCCCTTCTCGTCGTATCGAAGGCTCTTGTCCCGCTGTGCTATTTCTTTTACGTCCACCGCGTTGAATTTTTTTATCTGCGTATGGCGAGAAAGGTCTGCCTCGCTGAATTTGCCAAGCACTCCGCCCAAATAGTCAATCGCGCATCCTGTAAGGTTTTTGAGCTTTTTCGCTATTTCCTTGAGCTTTGCGTTTATCTCGCGGACTTCTGCTTTGTTCTTGCTGATGTCGTAGAGCGAGATTCTTCTGATTGGAATTGAAAGCAGATGCTCAACGTCTTCTTTTGCGATTGGGCGTATAAGCTCCGCCTTGAACGGCTCAAAACCTTCAAGCACAGCTTTTGTTACGGCAGCCTGAGTTTTCATTTCCTCAATCCGTTTGTAAATACGCTCCTCGATAAAGATTCTTTCGAGGGTACGAAGGTGCAGCTTGTCTGTGAGCTGACCTTTCTCGTATTCAAGCTCGTCCTTTATGATTCCAGTAAGCTTACCCGCGTAATATTTGATGATTTCTGTCGCGGTCATGGCGACTGGCATATTGTCTTTGATTACGAGCATCTGGCATGAGATTGACTTCTCGCAGTCCGTGTAAGCGTAGAGCGAGTCAATCACGTCCTTTGAGTAAACGCCGCGAGGGAGCTTTATCTCTATCTCGCAGTGGTCGGTAGAATGGTCGTCCACCGAGCTGATTTTTATTTTGCCAGCCTTATAAGCGTTGTCTATTGAGTTGAGCAGGGCTTCTGAAGTTGTGTCCAGCGGAAGCTCCGTTATCACGATTTTTTTCTCGTCGCTCGTGTCAAATTTTGCGCGCGTGATTATTTTCCCGTTGCCGTCGTTGTAGTTCGACACGTCGATAAGTCCGCCTGTCGGAACGTCAGGGTAAATCTGGAACGGCTCGCCTTTGAGATATTTTATCTCTGCGTCAAGAACTTCCTGTATGTTGTATGGCAGAATCTTAGTGCTCATTCCTACGGCGATACCTTCTGCGCCAATAATCAGCGCGACAGGAATCTTTGCCCTGAAAACTTCTGGCTCGGTGCTTCTTCCGTCATAATTCGGAATATAATGAGTTACATGAGGATTCGTGACAAAAAAATCCTTTGCGAGAGGGTTTATTCTACATTCGATGTAACGCCCCGCAGAGGCAGAGTCTCCCGTGAACATATTGCCAAAGTTTCCCTGTGTTTCAAGGAATATGCTCACCCATTTTACGCGTGGCGACTGCTGCAAAAAAAGCCCTCTGTTCGCCATCGTTACAACGGCTCCGTAAATTGAAGCGTCTCCGTGTGGATGATATTTCATTGTCTGGCCTACGACATTAGCCACTTTCTGAAAGCGACCGTCATCCATCTCGAACAGGGTGTGCATTATACGCCTCTGGACTGGTTTTAGTCCGTCTTCTAGGTCTGGAATCGCGCGGTCACGAATTACGTAAGACGCGTATTCAATAAAGTTCTTGTCGAATAAATTTTTTACAAATGCCATTTTTCTCTCTTTTGGGGAGTTCCCCAAGCAACATTGAATTAGGGGTAAAAACTCCCCCTGCGCAAAAAAAAGTACGGGCAATCAAGTTGCCCTTTGCCGTGTGCCGCATCCATGCGGCAGTCTTTTTTATACATCAATCTCAGCGTTCGAGAGCAAGTGTTCCTCGATGAACTTTCTGCGTTCTGGGGTATTTTTGCCCATGTAGAACGAGAGCAGCTGCGGGATAATCTTTAGCTGGCTTATTTCAACAGGAGTCAAGTGCATTGTCTCTGGAGTGATGAACTGCTTGAACTCATCAGGGTTGATTTCTCCCAGACCCTTGAATCGGCTTACCTCCGCGTTTGCTCCTAGCTTTTTGAGGGCAGCGTCCCGCTCCTGCTCGCTGTAACAGTAGATGTTGTCTTTTTTGTTGCGAACCCTGAATAGCGGCGTTTCAAGTATAAAGACCCTGCCGCTTGTCACTAGTTCCTCAAAGTAGCCCAAGAAGAACGTGAGCACGAGGTTCCTGATATGAAAGCCGTCGTTATCGGCATCTGTTGCGATTACGATTTTTGAGTATTTGAGGTTCTCTACGCTGTTTTCAATGCCGAGTGCCATCATCAGCTGGTAAAGCTCATCATTTTTGTAGATGTCGCTCTGCTTCTTGCCATACATATTCTCTGGCTTTCCTCTTAGTGAGAAAATCGCCTGATAGTCGGCATTGCGAGAATGGGTCATCGTGCCCGAAGCAGAGTCTCCCTCGGTGATGAAAATCATTGAATTCTCGCCCTTTTTTCCGTCTTTCATAAAGTAACGGCAGTCCTTTAGCTTTGGAATCCTTATGCTTACTTTTATGGCGTTTTCTTTTGCCTGCTTTTTTACGCTCGAAAGCTCCGTCCTGAGCTTTTCGTTTGCTTCTATTTTTTTCTGAAGCATTTCAGCTTCTTTTGGATTTTTGTGCAGCCAGTCGTCAAGTCCAGACTGGGTCTCGCTTACAATCCATTGCCTTATGTCAGTGTTGCCAAGCTTGTTCTTTGTCTGGCTCTCAAAAATAGGATCTTTTACTTTTACAAGTACTGCGGCGGTGATTCCTTCTCGCACGTCCTCGCTTTTGTAGCTTGCATGGAAAAAGTCGTTCACGCCTTTTATGAAGCCTTCCTTAAAAGCGTTTAGGTGTGTTCCGCCGTCAGATGTATACTGTCCGTTTACGAATGAGAAGTAATTCTCGCCATAAGTGTTTGTATGCGTGAACGCAAACTGAAGATGGTCTCCCCTGTAGCTCCCTATTTTGTAAATGGATCCGCTTTCAATCTCGTTTGAGAGAAGGTCGAGAAGTCCATTCTCGCTTATGAAGTCCTCATCGTTGAAGTGTATCGTGAGTCCTGCGTTAAGGTATGCGTAGTTCCACATTCGCTTGCGCACGTATTCGAGGTTAAAGCTGTATTTGCCAAAAATCTCTTCGTCAGGAACGAATTCAAAATAAGTTCCGTTTGGCTGCGGCTGCTTTAGTGTTCCTGTCTTTTTTGATGTGAGCTTGCCTTTAGCAAATTCCGCGCTCGTACACTTGCCGTCCCTTATAGATACTACGCGGAAGTAGCTGGAAAGGGCGTTTACTGCTTTTGTACCGACACCGTTCATTCCAACTGAGAACTGGAATACATCGTCGTTGTATTTTGCGCCCGTGTTGATTTCCGAGACACATTCTATAACCTTGCCGAGTGGGATTCCTCGCCCATAGTCGCGTACTGTTACACGGTTCTCTTTTATTGTGACATCGATTTTCGTTCCGAATCCGACGATGAATTCATCTACTGCATTGTCGATTATCTCTTTTATAAGGATGTAGATACCGTCGTTCTGGTTCGAGCCGTCGCCTAGTCGTCCGATGTACATTCCAGAGCGCAGGCGGATATGCTCCAGTGCGTCCAGATGATGAATCTGGTCGTCCGTATATGCGGCAAGTTTTTTCTTTGGAGCTTTAGCATTCGGGTCAATGGCTTTTGCCGCTGCAAGATTTTTTGCGGTCTTTGCAAGAGCTTTCTTGTCCGCAGCGAGGGCTTCAACGCTGCTTGCCGATGATTCTGTCTTCTTTGATTTTGCAACTGTCTTTGCGTTGTCCCAAGCCCTGAATGTGCCGTTCTCGTCAATACCAGCCGTCGGCTTTTTTGCGGCGGCTGTCGCTTTATTTGTAGAAGCGGTCTTGTCTGCCGCTGTTGTGTTATCGATAATTTTTCCACCCATAGTTGCACCATTATAAAGTGGAAGCAAAAAAAAGGAAACAGGGGAGGCGTCTAATAGAATTTGTTTTATTTTTTGTTCCGAGGTTTTACCCACTTTTCTTTGAGGACTGCCCATGAGTGCTTGCAAACAGTGGCATTTTCTTCTTGCGAAAAGCTTACCTCAGCTGCTTTGAACACGCATAGTTTTATCGGCAGTTTGTCGCGAGCATTTTGCAATACGCCCGTAATTCGTT
>CADCRJ010000141.1 GCA_902803735.1 uncultured Spirochaetaceae bacterium | reverse complement strand
ATAACGCCTTCAAGAACCTTATGAGTACGCTCTATCAAGCGAGTAACCTCTTCCTTGCCAGAAGAATATCCGTCCTCCAGACCTTTTGAGAATCCCTCGTCCTGAGCCTTTTTCAGAGTCTCCTCATGCTCAAGCGCTGCCTGAGAACGAATCTGCTCGGCTTCTTCCTGAGCCTTGCGGATTATCTCTTTTGCCTCAGATTCTGCGTCGGCTTTTATCACAGCAGCTTGATCAGTCTGCCGTCGGACTTCTGCAAACGCAGCATTCTCAGCATTTTTTATGATTTCATCAGCCTTAGACTGAGCCTCGACAAGCATCTGCTGACGCTCTGTCTCCCACTGAACCTTAAACTCTTCGGCTTCCCGCCTCAAATCATCGGCTGTAGGACCTGTATATTCAGGCACTTCCTCAACTTCAACTTCTTCAACGGGAGTAAAAAATTCATGCACCAGTTTAAGTTGAAACTCGCCTTCTTTTGTTTTGAGCTCTCCAGGTTGAAATAAATTTTTTGCCATGAATTTTCCCCTTTATTAGACGACCATCTCGTCTTCGCCAGAGCGGGCAATAACGATTTCGCCAGCATCTTCCAAACGACGGATAGTAGAAACAATCTTCTGCTGAGCTTCTTCGACATCTTTCAATCGAACAGGTCCCATAAATTCCATATCTTCTTTCAACATGCTCGCTGCACGCTTTGACATGTTTCTGAAAATCTTGTCCTGAACTTCCGTATCCACGGATTTGAGAGCCTTTGAAAGCTCCTGCGTATCGACTTCGCGGAGAACTTTCTGAATAGCGCGGTCGTCGAGCATAACGATATCCTCGAATACGAACATTCGCTTTTTGATTTCCTCTGCCAAATCAGGATCTTCCTCTTCGAGTTGTTCAATAATGGATTTCTCAGAAGAACGGTCAACAAGGTTAAGAATATCAACGATAGCCTCAACACCACCAGCAGCAGTATAGTCTTCGCTGGAAAGCGTAGAAAGCTTTTTCTCAAGAACTCGCTCTACTTCACGCAATACATCTGGTGAAGTTCGGTCCATTGTAGCAAGACGCTTTGAAACTTCTGGCTGGATTTCAGCAGGAAGGTTCTGCAAAATAATAGCAGCCTTGTTAGGTTCCAAGTACGCAAGAATAAGGGCAATTGTCTGCGGGTATTCCTGCTGAATAAAGTTAAGCAAATGTGCTGGGTCTGTTCGGCGGATAAAGTCGAACGGACGAACTTGCAGACTAGAAGTAAGTCGGTTGATAATATCAATCGCTTTCTGACTACCGAGAGATTTTTCGAGCAACTCTCTCGCATAGTCAATACCACCAGTAGTAATAAAGTTCTGCGCATTCATCAAATCCTGAAATTCTTCCAGAACCTGATCCTTAAAGTCTGAATCGACAGTTTCAAGTCGGGCAATCTCAAATGTAAGCTGCTCAACCTCATCCTCGCGCAAGTGCTTCATTATTTCCGAAGAAACATCAGAGCCCAACGAAACGAGAAAAATAGCAGCCTTTTGGCGGCCTGTCAGATTCTTGTAATCTTTCGTACCACCCTTTTTTCCACCACCAGATTTTGCAGAAGAAGCTTTTGCATCTGACATATTTTACTCCTCGCTCATCCAAGCACGTAACGCGTTAGCGATTGCATCAGGATTTTGACTTATCATATTTCTAAATGAATTTTCTTTTGCAGAAGCAGAGTTATTACGAACATATTCCGCAATCTCAGCATCACTATGAATCGGACGAGAAATTCCTCTCTGAATTCCGTACTCATTAGCTTCCTGCAATGCAGAAACTTCATCAGACCAGTTTACATTTTTACCAAGACGCTTCATGGCGTTCTTTAGTTTACGAAGCTCGGCATCACTAAGATAGTTGAGAATTGTATCCCCAGTAAAACCAAGCTCACCAAATAAAATAGCGGCTTTTTCACTACCCGTCAAATGCTGAGGGTAACTATCAGCAAGCTTTATGAAATAATCATTTGCCATTATTAGTTATCCTCCATCAGCCATGTTCTAATGAGCATTGCAACGTCCTCAGGATGCTCTTTTGCCATTGCAATTGCATTTTCCTGAAGCTCGGCACGCTTGCGCTCTTCGACGGACATAGTAACTTCCACACCTTCTTGCTTTGCATCCCAGAGAGCCTTCTCGCGCTCTGCCTGCTGGCGGCGAAGAATCTCCTCCTCACGGAGTCGCTTGCGGCGTTCAATTTCGCGGCTAACCATTCTGAAGATAATGAATGCAAGAAGAATCGCGATTACACCAACAAGAACGATAACAATCGTACGCTTGCGGTTGATAGCGGCAAAATAAGCCTCATCATCTTTATCGAACTGAGCCGTCCTATCTATCTGAATATTAGTTACTTCCACAAGATAATTGCGGCTTGCATCATAGCCTACCGCACCTTGAATAAGTTTTGCGTAATTCTCAAGCTCCTCTGCTGGAACTGGGGTATACTCGCGTTTTACGCCACCGTAGCGGATGCTGTTCTCATCATCATCAATAATATACTGGTGAGTCTTTGGATCTCTTGGAGTACGCCATGTACCATCAATGTTCACAGACACGGTAATGCGGTCAACTGCTGGCATACGCTCTTCAATGCGGTGCTCCGAGTTAACGACAGTATTCTGAGTAACGCCTGTCTCTGTTGATTTTCCAATCATATTAGACATATCGCTATAAACAGGAGGATTCTGCCCGTCTACACCGGCAGGACCCTGAGGATTATAGCCTGTTCCAGTCCATTCTTTTGTTACAGTCTGCGAACTAATCACAAAAGAATCCTTTGTAACTCGTGTATCATACGGTTTGTCTGGATCCTGAGGCGTAATTGTAATTGGAGTATATATTGTCTTATCACTAGAGGCTTTCGATGTGTCCATATCAACATTTACGTTTAGGTTACGAACACGATCCTCTGTAGCGACATCCTGAAGCTGCTTAAGAACCTTTGCACGAATCTTGTTTGCAAGCTGGAGCTTGAATTTCTCAGTACGCTCAACAAGTGTGAGACGGTCTACATCCGCCTGACCAGCAAAATTATTAAGCTCATTACCTTCAGCATCAGCAATCGTAATGTACTCTTCTTTCAAACCAACAACAGAATGAATGAGCAAGTTCTGTACAGTACGAATCTTAGCCTTATTATACTGCATGTCGCTTCCCTGCTTAAAACGCAAGATAACTGATGCAGTAACAGGTTTCTGATCTTCTGCAAAAAGAGCGTCATCAGGCTGCCCGATAACAACCTCTGCATTAGCGACATCTGCAAGTGACTCAATCTGTGCTTGAACAGCCTTTGTAATAGCCTGCTTTCTGTTCTCATTGCGCTCAAAATCTGTCATTGACCACTGGCTTACGTTCAAGAAGTCCCAAGGATCAATTCCCGCAGGAACAAGGTTCTCAGCGGTAAGAAGCGAACGCATACGACGTGCTGTTGCCTCGTCATTAACGAGGATTTTTCCGTCGGAGCTTACAGAATACTTAACGTTAGATTCTTCAAGTCTGAAACAAATATCCTGACGCATCTGCTCGTCAGCGATTCCGATGTTAAAAAGAGGAACTCCCGTTGGAGCTGATGAAGTTCGAGCCATCACAACGACAGCAACAATCATCACAATAATAATAGCAACAAGAATTACTTTTTGAACTGGCTTCCAGCTCGACCACTTTTCTCTTAATTTGGCGGTATTTTTCTTAAGCCATTCGTTCATCTGACCCTCCCGTGAACGAACTTATAAAATAGTGTATTATTTTAGCACACTTTTTGTGAACTGAAAAGATACACTTTATTTACAAACTAAAACAACGTACTAACGCGTTGTGGACAATTCATTCCAACCTGAAACAAGACGCTCAATAACCGTCTGTGCAAGGGAAAACGACATCTGGGCTTTTGCCATTGCCGTTGTAACATCATGAATATCTACAGAATCAGGATCTGTAATAAGCTGCTCAGTAACACGATTAACATCAAGCTGCTGATTGTTCATTTCATTCACAGCATTTACAAGGTAAGACTCAAAAGTTCCAAGCTTTTTATCAGCAGAAACTGAGCTGGCGTTTTCCTGACCAGACACAAGAGATGTCAAAGGAGCTGTTCCAGCATGAGCAGGATTTGTTCTTGTCATCTGTGGTGCGCTCATAATATTCATTACATTCATATCTATAATCTCCGTTATTTACACTTTGCTAAATGACTTAAAAACACCCGCTAGAAACGAGCAATATCAAGTGCCGAGCTGAACATATCCTTTGCACCTTGAATAACAGTGCTGTTCGCTTCGTAAGCTCGGCTGGCAGAAATCAAATCTACCATCTCATTAACGATATTTACATTAGGATACTCAACGTATCCTTTGTTTGGACCGCTCTGAATAGCATCAGGATTTGTAGGGTCGTAAACGAGACGTCCCTGAGAAGTGTCTTTTGTAATTTCCTTTACGCGGACACCCTTTCCAGGTCCATTGTCCTGATCAGCTGAAACAAACGGCATTCTCCAAGTAGGATGCTCAGAAGCGATAGGCTCAAGAATTACAGAGGATTTTTTGAAAGCACCACCTTCAGGAGTACGTGTTGTTGAAGCATTGGCAATATTGTTCGAGATTACGTCCGTTCTCAAACGCTCAACGCTCATTCCTGTAGCTGCAATATTAATACTAGTAAACATTCCCATAATTCTTTTCCTTTCTATTCTATTTGTCTCAGTTTCTATAATGAGTGCGACTTAAAATAAGCACACTATTTTTTCATCGCTGTTTTTACCTGCATAAACTCAAAGCTCTCAAGCTGAGCCATAAGTTTATATCCAAGCTGGATCTTCATAATGTTCATAGCTTCAGTCTCAGCGTCAACGTTATTGCCGTTTGCTTTAGCCGTAGAAGCCCAGTCCGTTACACGGCGAGGCTCAACCTCACGATAGTCATAAGGCTCATTAAGCTGAATATGACGCTCATCAGTACGTGTAAGATTAAAACGATGCTCAGTATCTTTCTCACTTTCAAAAGCACGCTTAAGCTCGCTCTCAAAATTAACTTCCTGACGTTTATAGTTAGGAACCTCTGACATCGCAATATTGTTTGCAGAAACTTGGTATCGCAAGGAATTAACATCCATTGCACGCTGCAATAAATCAACTGACCGTGTAAATGTATTCATATCTATATATTCGGCAGACATATACAAAGAATTAAGAATTAAGAATTAAAAAATATAATTTTTTGTAACTTTTTCTATTCTCAAAGGTTCAGAGCTCTTCAAGAACAGCATCATCGTCAGAATAAACAGCGCGGGAACGTCCGAAATCTTCCAGAAGCTCTTTTATAGATGGTTTTTCAGAAAGAAGCTCATATAGTTTTATAGCCTGTTTTACACCTTTTAGGTAGGCAGAATCGACATAGCGGCACTCAAAATAATCCGAGACAAGATTGTATGTCTGCTCGCTCATAAGAATCTGGGTGCCATAAACCTTGTTGCAATTCTCTATGCGTGAGGCAATATTGACATTGGAGCCGATTATTGTATATTCAAGATGCTGCACGGCACCTACATTTCCAACAATCATGTCACCTGTGTTTATGCCAATCCTTGTGTACAGAGGCTTGCTTATGAGCTTTGATTCAAGAAGCCTCTCGTTAAGGAGTGCCTCCATTTTTCTCATGCGCAAGGCACTCAGACAACATCTGATAGCATGATCCTCCATTGTTTTTGGTGCACCAAAGAACGCCATTATAGCGTCCCCCTCAAATTTATCGATGGTTCCGCCCAAACCAAGTATAACCTGTCCCATCTCGGTAAAATACTGGTTCAGTATACGGACGATAACTTCTGGTTCCATCTCGTCACTCATTGACGTGAAGCCCTGCAAATCCGTAAAAACAACGGAAAGGCAGGCTCTCTTGCCGCCGAGTGCGATTTGCTCTGGATGCTCGACTATTGAATCAACGACATCAGGAGAAACATACTTTGAGAACGCATAGCGGAGCTGGTCACGTTCAAGGCGACCACGCAAGGCTTCCATATAAACAAGCGTATGGTTCAGGATTCGCACGATTGGGAGCATCTCCTTAAGCATACTCATTTGGTAAAGGTTTCCTTGCATATTGGCACCAACAAAGATATAGCCAAGCTCCCCATCAGGGAACATGAACGGAACGGAAAAACCACCGCCCACATGGACAAGCAGGGCATAACGGCCTGCGGATGATTTTTTACGCTCCTCAATCTCGTTGGAAATAGAAACAGAATTTCCTGCCTGCTCGCCATAACTCAGTACCCTGGCGTCAGGAGCGTCAATGTCGGAATAAAAAAGAACATACTTGCAATTAAATTTCTTGGCAATAATATTGGCAAGATTTTTATAAACATCGCGAGGAGAATCAAGCGACAATAATTTTTTCTCAATTACGTCGTACTCATTTTCCAAGAAGATAAAATCTTTTGTATTCTCAACATAGTTCGGCATACCAGACCTACTTTTTAAAGGGAAACCCTAGAATTTAGCACAAAAATCTTTCAAGGCTGAAATCTGCTTTTCAGTCTGCTCCGGACTTGGACCACCTGTCGTCTTTCTTGCCTTCATGCAAGCTTCTGGCGTTATTTTTTCAAAAATATCTGCCTCAAACAGCGGTGAAATTATTTTCATCTCATCAAGAGAAAGTTTCTCAATAGCATCAAGGCCAGAATCTATGCACTTACGAACGCACTGAGCCGCAACGCCGTGTGCCGTACGGAAAGGAACACCCTTACAAACGAGATAGTCCGCAACATCAGTAGCGTTGGCAAAACCGCCGTAGCAGCTCGCCTCCATTTTTTCAAGGTTCCACTTCGCAGACGAAATCATAGCCTCAAAGACCATGACATTACCTTCGACAGTATCAAGAGCCTCAAACAAAGGAGCCTTATCCTCCTGCATATCGCGGTCATAAGCCAGCGGCAAGCCTTTCATCATTACAAGAAGATTTATCAAGTCGCCATAAACTTTTCCTGTACGACCACGGATAAGCTCTGCAAAATCAGGATTCTTTTTCTGAGGCATAATTGAAGAACCTGTAGACCACTTCTCGCTCAAATCAATGAAGCCGAATTCCGTAGTAGACCAAAGGACGACCTCCTCGCACATACGGCTCAAATGACTCTGCAAAAGGGCAAAATCAGAAGTAAACTCAATGCAGTAATCCCTGTCAGAAACAGAATCCAAAGAATTCTGGGTAACGCCTGTAAAACCGAGGCTCTCAGCAACAAGCTCACGGTTCAAAGGCAAGCCGGAACCTGCCAAGGCACCGCTACCAAGAGGCGAGAGCTGAACGCGCTTCAATGAGTCAGACAAGCGGTCAACATCTCTTACGAGCATCCAAGCCCAAGCACACAAATGCTGTGCAAGAGTTCCCGGTTGAGCGTGCTGCATGTGCGTGTAGCCCGTCAGCAACGAGTGTGTATGAGCAGAAGCTATGTCCGCCAAAGTATTTATGAGCGATACAATCTTTTTCTGAAGCTCCGGGATTACACGCCTAAGATAAAGCCTTTCGTCCAATGCAATCTGGTCATTGCGGCTTCTTCCCGTATGCAGTTTTCTTCCAGGCTCCCCTACCCTGTCGGTAAGAGTCGCTTCTACAAATGAGTGTATATCTTCTGCAGAATAATCAATAACAAGCTTGCCGGATGCCAAATCTTGCTCAATTGACGCAAGTCCGTCCTGTATAGCCTTGTTCTCTTCTTTTGATATGATTCCCTGCTCAAAAAGCATTTGAGCATGAGCCTTTGAGCCACGAATATCATCAAGAGCCATTCGCTCATCAACGTGAATAGAAGTTTCAAATTCAACGGCAACAGCATCTGGTCCCTCAGCAAAACGACCGTGCCACAATGCCGCGTGATTATTGTCAGTTATAGTTCCATGTGATGTATTATTTATATTTGAGTCATTCATATTACAAAGATTTTAACCTATATTTTTAATTTTATGAAGCAAAAAAACACAAAAACAACCTAGTTGAATTTTGGATGAAATATTTTTCCACCTTTTGAATTAGTTTCAGTCTCAACGTTTGTTGATTTTGCCCCAGCATTGCTCGCTGACGAGTCCTTGAATCTTGTTTTTACCGTCATCTCTGATTTTATTTTGTCTAAAGTAGGATTCAAAACCATGAGAATCTGCCCTAGAATGTTTACGATATCCTGATCTGCATCATCAGCATCCAGAAGCTTTTTATATGATTCAAAAATCTGTATATATGCGTGGTTAAGTTTTGTATAATCCTCATTATATATGTCAACTTTTGTCATAAGTCCCCCTATAATTTAAAAGCCGCCTTCAAAAGAAAATCTCTCAAAAGCGGCATTTTAAGCATTAAAATTAAATCAGAGTTACCTCTAAAAATTTATCATACCATACATCAAGCAGGTCTTTGATCTATCAAGAGAGTCTCTGCTGCAGGAACAGCTTTTTTCTCAACGATATCGCGAGTAATCGTCAGCTTTTTAGGACCTTTTACACTAGGAGCCTCATACATCAAGTCCATAAGCATTTTTTCAACAATCGCACGCAAACCGCGGGCACCAGTCTTCTGTTTAATTGCTATATCTGCAATCTGCTCAAGTGCATCGTCTGTAAAATCAAGCGCAAGGTCATCCATCTCGAAAGAAGCCTTGAACTGCTTTACGATAGCATTCTTAGGCTCTGTAAGAATACGTGTCAAGTCAGTCTTTGTAAGCTCTTTGAGGGCAACGTTTATAGGCATACGACCGATAAGCTCCGGAATAAGCCCGAATTTTACCAAATCGTCAGAAGTACACTGATTAAGCAAATCCATGCGCTGCTCTTCCGTAATCTGACCAATATTTGAGCCGAATCCCATAGAATGGGCAACAGTTCGCTGCTCAATAATCTTATCAAGACCTACGAATGCACCACCAAGAATGAACAGAATGTTTGTCGTATCAATCTGGAGCATTTCCTGATTAGGATGCTTTCGTCCGCCCTGAGGAGGAACAGAGGCTACTGTACCTTCAATAATTTTGAGCAAAGCCTGCTGAACGCCCTCACCACTTACATCGCGTGTAATACTGGTGTTTTCGCTCTTTCTTGCAATCTTATCAATCTCATCAATAAAGATGATTCCACGCTCTGCAGCAGGAATATTGCCGTCAGCCGCATTTATGAGCTTAAGAAGAACATTCTCAACGTCCTCACCAACATAACCTGCCTCTGTCAAAGTGGTTGCATCGGCAATAGCAAATGGAACTTTGAGTTTTTCTGCCAATGTACGGGCAAGAAGTGTTTTTCCGCTTCCTGTCGGTCCAATCAAAAGTACGTTTGATTTCTCGATTTTTACATTGCCTTTGTTCTGCAATGTTGTCATTCGCTTATAATGGTTATAAACAGCAACAGAAAGGGCTTTCTTTGCATAATCCTGTCCGATTACATACTGATCCAGATACTCCTTGAATTCACGAGGAGTCGGAACATCAGAAATCTCAATAGGGTCAACATTATGAGCTTCCTGTTCTATAATACCCTGACAAATAGCAATACACTTATCGCAGATAAAAATTCCATTTGTCGGGGAAGCAACCAAGTGATGATTTTCATCAGCAGGTTTTCCGCAGAACGAACAGTACTGCGTATCACTACGGAATCCTCTCATTTATTTTCCTCCAGACTTTTTTGCAGGCATTACATGATCTATGATACCATACTCCAGAGCTTCTTGTGCAGACATATAAAAATCTCGCTCCATATCACGGGCTACGGTCTCAAAATCTTTCTTGGTTTTTTCTGCAAGATAATCTATAGAAAGTTTT
>CADCRJ010000140.1 GCA_902803735.1 uncultured Spirochaetaceae bacterium | reverse complement strand
TGTGCTAGGATATAAAAAATGTGCAATCGGTTGCGCAATGCTTGCGCAAAGTTTACGGGAGGTTCCTATGGGTCTGTTTGTTTCTAAATCTTGCAGAATATCTTTATTGGCAAGCCTTTTTGGGTTGAGCTTGATTTCGTGTGGAGAAAAAAAAGTGTCGTTTCCTATGCCTACAGGTCCAGAGACCTCTTCCGTCCTTGTAAAGGCTGTTCCTGGTATTTCTGATGATTTTATACGCGGTATGGATGCTTCATCCGTTCTTGCGGAAGAAAAAAGTGGAGTCGTCTATTATAATTTTGCAGGCGAGGAGCAGGATGTATTCAAAACTCTCGCAGAGTCTGGCATAAATTACATAAGGCTCCGTGTTTGGAACGACCCTTTTGATGCTAACGGCAACGGTTACGGCGGTGGCAACAATGACGTTCCGACTGCAATAGAGCTTGGAAAGCGTGCTACACAGTATGGCATGAAAGTTTGTATTGATTTTCATTACTCAGATTTTTGGGCAGATCCAAAACGCCAGAACTCACCAAAAGCATGGGCTGGTATGAATATTGATGATAAAGCCGCCGCTCTTGAAGCGTTCACAAAAGAAAGTCTGTCGAAAATTCTTGATGCTGGCGTTGACGTTGGAATGGTTCAGATTGGAAATGAGATAAACTTTGGGCTTGCTGGTGAGAAAAAGATTATAAATATTATGAAGCTCCTGAACTCTGGCAGCAAAGCCGTGCGAGAAGTTTCAAAAAAGCACCGAAAGAATATAAAAATCGCTGTGCACTATACAGAAATCAGGGATTCTGAGGGAATTGACCGCATTGCCGCCGTCCTTGAAAACTTCAAGGTTGATTATGATGTTTTTGGAATCTCTTACTATTCATTCTGGCATGGCACATTTGAGAACCTTAAGAAAGTCATCACGAATTTGCGTGAAAAATACTCCAAGACTGTAATGGTAGTTGAGACATCTTACTGTTATACGGATCAGGACGGCGATGGCTTTGGTAACAGCATCTCTGGCAGGGGAGACATCGTTGACGGCTATCCAGCGACCGTACAGGGGCAGACTACCATGATTCGTGATGTAATTGCCGCTGCAAACGAGGCTGGTGCAAAAGGCGTGTTCTATTGGGAAGGCACTTGGATTCCTGTTGGCAAAGCAGGCGCGGATAACAGCCCTGTCTGGGAAAAATTCGGCAGCGGCTGGGCTTCTAGCTATGCCGCGGAATATGACCCAGAAGATGCGGGCTTGTATTATGGTGGCTGTTCTTGGGATAATCAGGCTTTCTTTGATTTTACAGGGCATCCGCTCGCATCTTTGAACGTTTTCAAATACTTGAAGTACGGCTCGACTGCGCCGCTTGCCGTTGATAATGTTCCTGACGTGTACGTGGACTGCGATGTTGGTACTTCCTTGAAATTGCCGGAGCAAGTCGCTGTAATTTACAATGACCATGACAAGAATACATTCGTGCCTGTAAAATGGGATTCTGATGTTGTTTCAAAAATTGACACCAGCTACGAAGGTTCTTATGAAATTCCTGGTGCTGTTGATGGCGGCAGCGTCGTAGCACACGTACGAGTTCTGCTTTTGAACCATGCAAAAAATCCTAGCTTTGAGGATGAAGACACTTCAATGTGGAACATTTCCTTCGCTGGAAAAAATAATCCTTGTGATTTTCAAAAAAAGAAGGATGATGCTCATTCTGGTAATGTCTCTCTTCACTTCTGGTCTGAGAACGATATGGATTTCACTTTGGAGCAGGAGCTTTCTGGGCTTGAGCCTGGCACTTACAGGCTCTCTGCATTTGCTCAGGGCGGAGATGTCAAGAAAGGCTCTTCGTTTGAGCTTTTTATGATTACTGACGACGGCAAGGAACTTACGGCTCCATTTATGCCTACAGGCTGGGTAGACTGGAAAAATCCTACGATTAATGCGATAAAAATCCGTGGTGGAAAAATAAAATTTGGAATAAGGGCAAAATGCAATTCAAGAGGCTGGGGTACTTTTGATGACTTTACCTTGAATCGAATGGGTGACTAGTCTTTTTTCTTTTGCTTGTACATGGTATAATCAAAAATTATGGAAAAGAAATTTTTTAAGCCTCGAACAGTTTTTATCGGTGGCAATGGCAATACAGAGAAAATTGGAATCGGAGGTGATGAGCCTGTAACGATTCAGACGATGTGGAAGGAAAGTATTATAGGTGTAAAGGATGACCCCGCTCGTCTTGAGAAGATAAGAACGCAGATAGCCCAGCTTAAAATGCTTGGTTGCGATATTATTCGCTTTGCGGTTCCT
>CADCRJ010000139.1 GCA_902803735.1 uncultured Spirochaetaceae bacterium | reverse complement strand
TTTATGATTACGCTTGTTGTGATTGCACGTCATTTAGGATTGACGAATAACCTTTTGGGACTTGGAATAATTTATTGGGGCTTAGGCTGTCCGATGGCAATTTTCTTGTATCAAGGTTTTACAAAAACAATTCCGTATGAATTGGAAGAAGCTGCTATTATAGAAGGGTGTACTGGATTCTCTCTCTTTTTTAGGGTTATTTTTCCGCTCTTAAAATCGGTTTCGGCTTCGGTAATTGTTGTAAACGCAATGTGGATTTGGAATGATTTCTTGCTTCCGCTTTTGATTATCGGTGGCAGCAGAAGTTCAAAAACCTTGCAGCTTGCAGCTTACAGTTTCATGGGACAGTACAAATCTGAATGGCAGAATATTATGGCCGCAGCAATTTTGATTATTGTTCCTGCTCTTGTGATTTATTTGATTTTTCAGAAGCACATAATAAAAGGCTTGGTTGCAGGGGCTGTAAAAGGCTAACAAAGTAAAAGGGGCAAATTATGAAATTTACAAACGGATTTTGGGTAACTAAACCTGAGTTTAAAGCTGACTATGCACGTGATTTATATGATTTTGATTCTAATGATGGAAAATTAACGCTTTATATGCCTTATAAAAAAATAACAGGCAGAGGCGACACTTTAAATATCGGAATGATGACTGTTGAGTGTTCGAGTCCTTTAGAAGATACTTTAAGAATAAAACTCACTGGGTATGCGGGGCAGAAAAAAGGAAAACCTGTTTTTGAGACCTTTCGAAATGACTCAAAAGCAGATGTAGAATATTCTGGGAACCGTGCAAAAATTACATCTGGTAAGCTGAGCCTTTGCGTTCAAAAAGGAAGCCCAGAGCTTAACTTTTTTGCAGATGGGAAAGCTCTCACAAAAACTGCAATGCGTGGAATTTCCAGAATGCAGCATAAGGACGGCATTTCTTATATTGTAACTGAGCTTGCACTTGATGTTGGAGAATTGATTTATGGACTTGGTGAGCGTTTTACGCCATTTGTAAAAAACGGACAGGTAGTTGAAACTTGGAACGAGGACGGCGGAACAGCCAGCGAAATTGCCTATAAAAGCATTCCATTTTATATTTCTAGCAAAAATTACGGAGTTTTCGTAAATCATCCTGGAAAAGTCAGCTTTGAAGTTGGTAGTGAAAAAGTAGAAAGCGTCCAGTTTTCCGTTGAGGACGAAGAGCTTGAATACATCATTATTTATGGAAAATCGCAGAAGGAAGTTCTTTCAAAGTATACTGTTTTAACAGGTCGAGTTCCTCTTCTTCCAAAATGGAGCTTTGGTCTTTGGCTCACAACTTCATTTACTACCAATTATGATGAAAAAACAGTTACGTCATTTATTGACGGAATGTCAGAAAGAAATATTCCGCTGAGTGTTTTTCATTTTGATTGCTTTTGGATGAAAGGTTTTGAATGGTGTAATTTTGAATGGGATAAAAATATGTTCCCAGACCCTAAGGGAATGCTTGAGCGGCTTCATAAAAAAGGTCTTAAAATCTGTGTATGGATAAATTCCTATATTGCACAAAAATCGCCTCTTTTTAAAGAGGCGATGGAGAATGGCTATCTTTTGAAAAATCGCAATGGCTCTGTTTGGCAGTGGGACATGTGGCAGGCAGGAATGGGGCTAGTTGATTTTACAAATCCTTCTGCTTGTTCGTGGTATCAGGCAAAATTGAAAAAACTTCTTGATATGGGCGTAGATTGCTTTAAAACTGATTTTGGTGAACGAATTCCAAGCTTGCAAAACGGCTATGATGTCTGCTGGTTTGATGGCTCCGACCCTGAAAAAATGCATAATTACTACACTTATTTGTATAATAAATGTGTTTTTGAGCTTTTACAAAAAGAAAAAGGAATTGGCGAGGCTGTGCTTTTTGCAAGAAGCGCAACAGTCGGTGGTCAGCAATTCCCTGTACACTGGGGCGGAGATAGTACAAGCCAGTTTATTTCTATGGCAGAAAGCTTGAGGGCTGGACTTTCTCTTATGGATAGTGGATTCAGTTTCTGGAGCCATGATATAGGAGGTTTTGAGGATACAGGCAGTGCAGATTTATATAAACGCTGGATTGCGTTTGGACTTTTTTCATCGCATAGCAGATTGCATGGCTCATCATCTTATCGAGTTCCTTGGTGCTATGACGAAGAAGCAAGTGATGTCTTGCGTTTCTTTACAAAATTAAAATGCCGTCTTATGCCTTATATTTACTCTTTGGCAATAAATGCGCATCTTACTGGTATTCCTGTCATGCGACCTATGCATTTGGAATTTGAAGATGATTTGAATTGTGCTTATCTCGACCGCCAGTTCATGCTTGGTGATTCCATCTTGGTTGCGCCTGTATTTACCCCTTCTTCTGATGGAAAAGCTGTTAACCAAAAATTTTATCTTCCAAAAGGAAAATGGACCCATTTAATTTCAGGTAAGGTGATTGAAGGTGAGGGGTGGTTCGAAGATTCTTATGATTATTTTAGTCTGCCTGTTTTTGTACGCGAAGGTTCTGTAATTCCATTTGGTACGAATGAAAATCGCCCTGATTATGATTTTGAAAATGAGTTTGAGTGGCATATTTATGGTGCAGATTCGTCAAAAAAGGAGTTGACGGGAACGATTTTGAACTCTGACGGAACTTGTGCCAACAAAATCTTTATAAAGAATGAGAAAGAAGGTAAAAACGAAAATCTCAGTTTTTCTAGTTCTAGCATGAATAAAATATATGTTCACTCGGTAAAAAGTGTTGGTTGTATAAACTGCGAAGTCAAGCAAAACAAAGACAATATCCTTGTGATACCAGAAAACAAGAATCTTTGTGTTTCTATAACACACTTGTCTTAAAATTTATATCGCTCTTAGTTTTTTATAAGTTTGATATTTGATCTTTCAAGGAGGGGCGTTTTTTGGTGACTGATTCCGTTAAGTTCTTGTAAGAAGAATTTTCCATCAATGATTCGCCGAACGCCTCTCCTGTTGTTTTTAAGAATTCTGTGATTATGTTTCGGACAGATTTTTTTATAGATTTGTCGTTACTGTCAAATGCTTTTAGTACTCTTATAAGATTTCTTCCCAGATGCTCGGCAAAGCTTGAAAAATCCTTTACGTTTGAGGATTCAATAGCATTGAACAATGTTGAGATAAATTCTGTTCGTTCTTGTTTTGTGAGTTTTTCAAACCAAGAGTTGAATATTTTGTACAAAAATTTGCTTCCATCACTAAGTTTTGCTTGTATTTCAAAGCGATTGCCCAAAATCTGCCAGCTGAACGGGTCATGTTGCATTATGAATTTTTGAGAATTTTGAACGACAGTAAAATCCTCAAAGTGATGAAAAAGCATCCCGACAATAGAAAAATCAGGGTAGAAAGTTCTTATTTTGGGTTTTATGCAAAGAAAATTCTCTTTTTTCAGTTCTTTCTCCAAGAATCCTGGCCCGTCAAAATTGTAAACGGATTCTATTGCATTTTGATTTGAAAAATGCGCTGAAGAATAAATTGCCAGGTTACCGCCCTTTGAGTGTCCGCCGACTGAGAATTTTTCAGCCTTAAGCTCTGTTTTTAGATTTTCCAGGTAGGCTAGGGCATCTGTTTGCGCAGGAACAGCCTCGTCGAAGGCTAGGTTAAAATCTTCTTTCCAGCCCGTAATCGTGTCGTCAGTTCCTCTGAATGCCACAAAAATCAGGTTTGGCAGAATTACTGTCATTGCGTAGAATTGTTCGCCTGCTTCTTCATTGTAGACATTTTTTAAGCCACAAAGCCGAGCTGCAGAGAAACGTTCTGATTCAGCTGCGGCAAAAAGCAGGTCTATCGTTTTGGGATTTATGACAAGTCCAAGTTTTACCCTCTTGCTAAAATTTGGATCTTCCTTGAATTTTTTTGCGAGAGCCTTTAGAGAAATAGATTTATCGAATGTTTTTGGGACAAGACCTTCAAAGTTCGCATACGAGAGCTGGCAAAAAATCAACGCGTCAATATCATTGAACTCTGATGCTGAAAATGAAAGATCTCCACGCCATTTTAGATAGTCAAAAAAATCCGCCATAAAATAGTTATAAACCAGAAAATATGAAAAATCTACAAAAAAAGCAGGCTCCCATAAAAGGAACCTGCTTTTTGAATTTTAGCAGTTTTTAGGCTTATTTTCCGCTCTTCTTTCTTTTTGACATTACATCAAAGAGAACTGCGAGCAAGAGAACCAAGCCCTTTACTGCACGCTGCCAGTTAGAATCAACACCTAGGATTGACATACCGTTGTTCAAAACACCCATGAATACAGCACCGATTACTGCACCGCTTACTGTACCTGTTCCACCGTAAGCAGAAGCACCACCGATGAAGCATGAGCTGATAGCATCCATTTCATAGTTTGTACCAGCAGTTGGAGCGGCAGAGTTGAATCGAGCGATACAAACGAGAGCTGCTACAGCTGAAAGGAATCCCATGTTTGTGTATGCGAAGAACATAACGCGGTCTGTGTTTACACCAGAAAGTTTAGCAGCCTTTGCATTTCCACCCAAAGCATACAAATAGCGGCCAGGAACTGTATTCTGTGTGTAATATCCGTATATTGCAACGATTACAGCCATAAGAACGAGGATTACAGGAAGACCACTATCGTTTCCGAGCAAGTTAGCGATCAAAAGGATGATTGCGCTAAGAACTACAAGCTTTCCTACGAACATAGCCTTTGATTCAACTTCGTAACCTTTCTTGATGCGGCTTCCGCGTTTAGCAATCTCAACTGCGATGAGTGCTATACAGCAGAGGGCTGCTATAATCATTGTTACAAGGTAGATTCTGCTCTGTGCAGCCTCAAAGCCCATTGCATCGAATGCTTCGTCAGAGATTGCTGGGATTGAGCTGTTGAACAAGCGGAGGTAGCTGTCAGGCATTGGAGAAATTGTAAGACCGTTGAGGATGATGAGTGCGATACCGCGCCACAAGAGCATACCTGCGAGTGTTACAATGAATGGAGGAATGTGGATGAATGCAATCCACAAACCGTGCCATGCACCGATAAGGATACCAACGATAAGACACAAGAAGATTGAGAGATAAATGTTCAAGTGCCAGTTAACGATTAAAGTACCTGCAATAGCACCAACAAGACATACGATTGAACCTACAGACAAGTCGATGTTACCGCCTGTAAGGATACACAAAAGCATACCTGTCGCCAAAATAACGACATACGAGTTCTGTTTGATGATGTTCGTGATGTTCGATGGAGCGAACAAAGAACCGTTATCAGTTGCTACAATGAACACCTGAAAAAGAAGCATGACAGCAATAAGAACCAGGAAGATTGTATTGCTTTTTATTACACGCTTGATATTGCTAGAGATTGAGTCCATAAAATAACTCCTTAATTCCTTTTTCTTTTTTTCTATTTGTCAGAATTGATAATGCAAGCCATAATTTTTTCCTGCGTTGCTTCTTCTTTTGGAAGCTCTGCAATCATTCTTCCTGCATTCATTACGTAAATACGGTCGCTCATACCCAATATCTCAGGCATTTCTGAAGAAATGAATATGACAGACTTTCCTTCCTCTACCATCTTGTTGATGATACAGTAAATCTCGTATTTTGCACCTACGTCGATACCACGTGTCGGTTCGTCAAGAATAAGTACGTCTGGGTCTGCGAAAAGCCACTTACCAAGAAGGACTTTCTGCATGTTTCCACCAGAAAGGTTACCTACGTTCTCGTCGATTGTAGCACATTTTGTGTGCATCTCTTTTACGTAGTGCTTTGCAACTTCTCGTTCCTTGTCAAAGTCAACGATTGCATGGTTTGAAATCTTCTCTGGCTTTGCAAAAGAAGTGTTTCGGCAGATTGACTCGGTAAGAATCAGACCGTTGCCCTTGCGGTCTTCTGTTACGTATGCAATGTGATGGTTGATTGCTGTCTTTACGTCTGGGAACTGAACTTCCTTTCCGTTCAAGAAAATCTGACCACGGATGTTAGCACCGTAAGAACGACCGAAGATACTCATCGCAAGCTCTGTACGACCAGCACCCATAAGTCCTGAGATACCAACAACCTCGCCCTTTCTGACGTTGAAGTTTACATGGTCGCAAACCTTGATTCCGTCGAATACAGGGTGGTCAACGCACCAGTCTTTGACCTCAAAGCAGATGTCGCCGATGTGCGAGTTAGTACGTTTAGGGAAGCGGTCTGTAAGGCTTCGTCCTACCATCGCAGAAATAATCTTGTCCTCGGCAAATGAATCTTTTGTCTTGTCCATTGTCTGGATTGTCTTACCATCGCGGATAACCGTGATTTTATCTGCAACATAGGAAATTTCGTTTAATTTATGTGAAATAAGAATGGAAGTCATTCCCTTCTTTTTGAATTCAAGCAGTAAGTCAAGCAAATGTTTTGCTTCTGTATCGTTCAAAGAAGCAGTCGGCTCGTCAAGAATCAAGAGTTTTACATTCTTTCCCAAAGCCTTTGCAATTTCAACGAGCTGTTGTTTACCAACACCAATGTCTTTTATCAATGTATGGGAAGAATCCTTGAGACCTACAAGTCTCAAAAGCTCATCCGCCTTTGAGAAGGTTTCTGCCCAGTTAATCTTTGACTTTGATCCCCGCTCGTTACCGAGGAACATATTTTCGCCGATTGTCAGAAGAGGAACAAGAGCAAGTTCCTGATGAATAATAACAATACCTTTTCTTTCACTGTCTTTTATGTTTTGGAACTGACACACTTCACCGTCATAGACGATTTCACCATCGTAAGAACCGTATGGATAGATGCCGCTCAAAACGCTCATCAATGTTGACTTTCCAGCTCCATTCTCGCCTACGAGAGCGTGAATTTCGCCTTCCTCAACTGCAAGATTAACGTCGTCAAGGGCTTTTACGCCAGGGAACGTCTTGGTTATGTGTCTCATTTCCAATATAGTTTTTGCCATTGGAATCTCCCGTTTTTCACTATTAAAGAAAAGGCAGAAGCGGTTAGATTTTATTCCTGCCGTTTCTGCCTGTGTTTTGCTTGTAAAACAAGCTACAGCGTTTTACGCAGTATTCTTGTTATTTCAAGTCCTCTGCTTTGTAGTAGCCAGAGTCAATGAGCAATGTCTTGTAGTTGTCTACAGTTGCGAATACTGGGTCACAAAGGTATGAAGGAACGATTCCTGTACCGTTGTTGTATGTCTTAGTATCGTTGATTTCTGGTTTTTTACCCTGCATAAGAGCGTCAACCATACCAACAACTTTTGCAGCAAGAGTACGTGTATCTTTGAAGATAGACATAGCCTGTGTTCCAGCGAGCATGTTCTTTACGCTTGGTTTGTCGCAGTCCTGACCTGTGATGATTGGGAAGTTAGCTTTTGTGTAACCAGCAGCTACGAGAGCGTTTGTGATACCCATAGCACATGAGTCGTTTGAAGAGTAAACAGCGTCAAGTCTCTTTCCGTTTGGACCGTATCCCTGTGCAGTGATGAGGTTCTCCATACGTTTCTGAGCCTCTTCTGTTGACCAGTTCAAAGTAGCACACTGAGCTTTTGTTGTCTGTCCTGATGGAACAACGAGAACACCCTTGTCGATGGATGGTTTCAAGATGTCCATAGCACCACCGAAGAAGAAGTTGATATTGTTGTCATCTGGTGAGCCTGTGAAGAGCTCGATGTAAGCTGGGTCAGCTTTTGTGCGGTTTTTGAGGTTGAGTTTGTCTACAAGGAAGTTACCCTGAATTGTACCTACTTTGTAGTTATCGAATGTTGCGTAGTATGAAACTGCGTCTGAGTTCATAATCAAGCGGTCATAAGCAATAACTTTAACACCCTTGCGTTTTGCCTGATCAAGAACTGCTTTGAGAGCAGAACCATCGATAGAAGCGATTACAAGGATTTTGTTTCCTTTTGTAACCATGTTCTCAATCTGGCTTGTCTGCATAGCGATGTCGTTGTTTGCATACTGCAAGTCAACCTTGTAACCAGCTTTCTCAAGCTGTTCCTTCATGTTTGCACCGTCCTGGTTCCAACGCTGCAACTCTTTTGTAGGCATAGAAACACCGATTGGTATTTTCTTTGAGATTTTTTTTGCAGCAAATACACTCGGTGCGAGCATAAGTCCAGCGAGCATTACAGCAACAATTTTTTTCATAAAGATTCCCCCTTTTGAAATCTATCGCGTCTTTTTTAGACGCTAGTCTGTTTTGATAGATTTATTCTACAGTAATAAAAGGGGGTGTGCTCATTCATTTTTTTGAATTTCTTGCTATCTTGTGTGTAAAAGAATTTTATGGCAAGAAAATTTTTGTTTCTTTCTAGATTTTTTTGCACTAAAAAAAAGTAAGATTTACTTTTCGTTGTATATCTCGCCGTGAGTGTGAAAACCTGAGCTTACGATTACGGAGTCTATGGTGTCTTTGGTGACGATTTTTGGCTCCAGCCAGACTACAGGAATATCCCCGAAACCGTTGTTTATTGTCTTTTTGCTCTGCACTACGGTCTCTACGCTGTGTCCTTTTGCGAGCTGCACCGCGTAGTTCGCAGCTTGCTCTGCAAGAAGCGTAATGGGCTTGTACACGGTAAAATCCTGCTTGCCCCGCACGATGTTCTTGCAGGCTGCTATATCAGCATCCTGACCGCAGATGTGTATGTGTTTTCCTGAATAGTAGTCGGACAGAGCGTTTATAACGCTGCCCGCTACAGCATCGTTACCGCAGAGTATTGCGTCTGGCAGCTTGTTGTTTGTAATAAGGTTAACGGTCTCTTGGTAAGAGAGGTCGTAGTTCCAGCCGTCGGTATAGAATGTTCCTAAAATCTGTATTTTTTTTCCTTTCGTAGCGGATTTTATTCCCTGCTGCAAGAGAATCATGTTGTAATCATCTTCAGGACCCAAAATGCAGTACCATTGTGGACCAATTCCCTGAGAGAGCATTCTTT
>CADCRJ010000138.1 GCA_902803735.1 uncultured Spirochaetaceae bacterium | reverse complement strand
TCCTGTCAAAATTATTCGCTTCTGAGCAGAAACATCGCTATTCATAATTGAATCAGTAACAATTATATTTCCCTCAGAAATAACAGTTGTATTCTGTATGAACTTAGCCCACAAGGTTCCGCCGCACTTGATTTTTCCTTCATCACGACCAATGACACCTTGAGAAACGATAATATCGCCATCAGCCTCAAGGCAACTCTTACCGACAGTTCCACTAATCTCAATATTACCACTGGCCTTGATATTGAATCCATCCTCAACGGCACCTTTGACGATAACAGTTCCAAGGAACGTAATGTTACCGGTCTTGATGTTAACACCGTCAACTTCCATGATTGGCTCTACGGTAATCTTGTCATTGACAAGCAGAACCTGCCCGTTGGTATCAGCAAGGATTGTTACGCCATCCTCAGCAACCTTTACATTCTTACCCAAAGGCATAGCAATATCTTTTCCGTTCGTTGCCTCAAGGTATTTTCCAAAAATAGTCTTTCCAGCTTTTCCTCTTTCAGCAGGAATCTTCCTTGCGAGAGGCTGTCCAGCAACGACGTTCTGGATAAGGTTCAATTCCTTAAAGTCAACCTGACCGTTAGCAGCTTCCTTTACTTTGAGCTTAGTACGATCTGTCTCAAATTCATACTTGATATAAGCATCTTTTCCGTTCGTTGGCTGCACAGCGGCTGCGACAACAAACGGCTCGTTATAAATCGAAGTATCGACAAGCTCGTCTATCAATTCGTCTGAAATACCTGCACAAACACCCTGAGATTTCAAGGCTGCCCTAATCTGCTCAGGAGAAACATCGGCTCCACCCATTTCAGGAGGATTGACTGTAGCAGTAGCAGACATCTCATCTTTTGCGACATCGATTACAAACACTGCATCACTTGATGGCACATGATTAAATGAGCCAATAACCTGATACTCGCCATCCGTTCCTGTCTCGGCAAGCTTCTTGATTTTATTCTCATCAATCGAATTAGTGTCAGGTCTCTTCAAATCCGCAAGAATCTCAGACGCATTGACAGGATGCCCCTCTCCTTCTGGAAGGAGAACTTTAAGAACAATATCTGTTCCAAAGCGATGAATATAGTACAATCCATCCTTGGAAACAATCTTGTTTGTCTCGCCACCCTCTTCGCCAGCAGCTTCTTCGCCAGCAAGTCCTTTTACAGTCTTTATAATAGTATCTGGATTCTGATAAATTTTTATAGCCCATGGACGTTTTGCAAGCCCCATAAAGCCATCAAAACCTTTTTCCAGAACTTCGTATTCAAGGTTGGTAATTTTTGTATTAAACTGTACGGCCGCATCAGCCAGAGCTTCGTCAATGCTATCAGCTCGAACCTCAACACAGTGAATATCCTTTTCTGTTCTCAACCGCTCAGCCATATCTTTGCGGATCGTATCAAGTGTTACCATATATTAAAAAATTCCTTTTCTAAAATTAGTAAGCTTAGCCCTTAAGTGAACATTCGCATTAGAATGCAACTGTGAGATTCTTGACTCAGAAACATCAAGAACCTGTCCTATTTCCTTAAAAGTAAGATCCTCATGATAATACAGGACTATAACCATTTTTTCCTTTTCAGGGAGTTCATTTATTGCCTGTATAATAACTTTTCGGATTTCCTCCCGCTCTACCTGAACATCAGGTTTCAAGCTCTGAGGACATTCAATACAATCTACTATCGAGACATGATCATTATCATCTCCCGAATACCAAACATCATTCAGAGAAAGAACGCTTGTACCGCTTATTTTCATAACGGTGTGCAGATACTCTTCCTCAGTAAGATTCATTTCTTTTGCAATCTCTGCATCAGTTGCGGGACGAGAGAGCTTTGACTCAAGCTCGCTTATTGTGTCCTCTATCTCACGCGACTTCTGGCGGATCGAGCGAGGAACCCAGTCAAGCTGACGCATCTCATCAAAAATAGCACCTCTTATGCGAGTAACAGCATATGTCTTGAATTTTACCTTTTTATCCAAATCATACTTGTTAATCGCATCCAAAAGTCCAAACTGCCCAAAGCCGACCAAGTCATCAAATTCCATGCTGGCAGGCAGACCTACAGAAACCTTTCCCGCAACATATTTTACAAGAGGCATATATTTTCGGATTATAGTATCTCGCAAAGCCGAAGACTTTGTCTTCTTGAATTCTTTCCAGAGATTATCTTCTTCTTCATCATTTATAAATTGCGACTTTGCAACATCCATTTTTTCCCACACCCTTTAAT
>CADCRJ010000137.1 GCA_902803735.1 uncultured Spirochaetaceae bacterium | reverse complement strand
CCAGCGAATCAAAACCAGCAAAATCAACAATTCGGGCTGGCGTATTGATTACTTTATCGTCAGCGACCGCATCAAAGACAAAATCCAAAAGTCAGAAATGATTGATTCTGGCCCAAGACAGGATCACACACCTATCCTGCTGGAAATTGAGCTCTAGGATAAATAGGTCTTATTTCTACTTATAAAAATTTATGAGTCCAGCTAAAAATTAATCTCTGGAAGTACCATTCCATTCCAATTTTTTTGGCAAAAAGTGAATCTTCTTTTTCATCAAACTCTCTGTCAAAAGAACGTCGGGTCGTAAACTGTACAAGGCAGGTCAAATCATCTTTTTGTGCAAGTTTAAACTGCAAAAGTCCCGCCAGAGAATGCTAGGTAAAGGCTCCGTCGTAGGAAGCATCAAAATCACCATAATCAGCGCCGTCAAAATGACCGTAAGTTGTGTACATAAAGCCCGCACGATAAACTGCTGCTGTAAAATCAGATAGCGCCAGATTCCGCGGATGATGAAGGCGTATATGCCGTAGAGAGAAATCAGAATGAAAAGTATGCGCATTAAAACAGAAGAAATTCCTTCGCGGGGGACTTTCATTTTCCCCGCAATCATCGCAACATGCATACCAATATGAAACGACATAAAAAGAAAATACCAGTGGCTAACCAGAAGATGCGCAACTCGTGCAAAACAAAACCCTGTTTCAATTCCCAAAAAAGTGAAAATATGTTTAGAAAGGATGATTCCGCTTATCATCAAAAAATTGTACAAATCAAAATGCCACAGTTGATGACAGTCTGCAATACCCGGCGGCCGTTATACTGACCTAGGAAGATTGCACCGTACGACCTTCGGTCGTTTGCGTTTGTGGAAGTTATCAACTTGCTCGCTTGCGCGAGCGATGCATACCACCGTCTGTTCAGAACCACATGCACCGCCCACAAAACAAAGAGCGTCACACAAAGAATCTCATGCACAATGTCAGCCGGAAACAAATACGCCCCGCCCATCAGAATAATCGAAAGAAAAGTCATCAAGATATCTAACGGCATGCGGAGCTTTTTTGTATTCATTATTTCAAAAGTCCTTCAACATATTTTTTGATATTGGCAGCCTTTCCACGGGTAAAATCTTTTCCACCTTTAAAAACGGAGCCTTTCGCGTATTTTGCCAAATCAGAGCCACTACGACCAAGTCCGCCTCCACCACTTGTACAAAGAGTCACGAGTTTTTTATCATCCCACTTCTGGCTTTCAACAAAGGTGTAAACGATTTTTGGAGCATAAGCCCACCAGATTGGGTAGAACAAAACCACAGAGTCGTAGCCAGAAATGTCGAAAAAAGCTGCTGAGGCCGGCGGGGCAACACACGCAACCACCGCTTTAATTGCCGGACGGCTTTTCGGGTCGTTGCATTCGATTGTTGTGAGTGATTTTTTGTCGTGCCAGTTTAAGTCTGCATCGGTGTACTTGTGAACCGGCTGAATCTCAAACACAGCCGCCCCCATTTCTGCGGCAATAGATTTTGCCATTTTTTCGGTAGTTCCAGTCGCACTAAAATACACAACAGCCGTTTTTGCAAAGGCTCCTGTCATAATAAGCCCTCCAAGCAAAAGTGATAAAATCAGTTTTTTCATTATATGTTCTCCTTCAACACCTGAATAAAATAATCTTTTGTAAGCATGTAAGCACCTTGTAACCAGTACAGTTTACCATTCAAATAAAAGTTATTAATGATTTGTTGAAATATTAATAACTTTATCATCCTTAATTTCAATAAGATTATTTTTTATCAAGAGTTTAACAACATTTTCCATTCTTTCAGTAATATTATTTCCAATACGTGTGAAACCAAAAGTTCTGGCTGTTTCATGAATGAGTTCATCTTTAGTTAAACCAATATTATTTTCAATGACTTTTAACATACCCATCGCTAATTCATCATAAGCAATCTGATGAATTTGTCTTGAGCCTGCTAAGCGTAAATAGTTTGCAGAATTCTTTTTTGAAAGATAAACAAAGTCATATTTCATTTTTATTTTATCCTCAGAGTAATCATTAATGGCTTTGGTTACCATGTTTTGCACTACAGAAGAAACTTTTTGTCTGCCTAATACAGTACAAAGTCTTTGACACAGTATATCAAAGTGTATTGGAGATTCGACTTCAACGACTTCTTCAACATATTTGGCTAGAGACATTGCGTCATATTCTGCAATACACCCTTTTAGCTCGCAGATTTTATATGTTTCAAATCCATAGTTTTCTTTTAAATCTGTTGCTTTATCTTCAAACTGTAATAAGTCGTCTTCTACGTTAAATTTTTTTTTAGTATCAGAATTTGAAATATCGAAAGATTCTTGTCTGTATGAATTTATTGCATTTTCTACAGCTTTCAACAACCGCTGTTTTTCATTAACAATATCTTTTATCCAGTCTGTAGACCATAGCCGATATATTTTCCAACCCATCATTTCAAGAACATCATGTCTTAAACGGTCTCTTTCTCTAGCTGTTCTGCTTGAATGATAAGTTGCTCCATCACATTCGATACCAAGAACATAAATTCCACTATATTTTGGATGCTTAATTCCTAAGTCAATTCGATAACCTGAACATCCTATCTGTTTTTCAACTTTGTATCCCTGGGCTTCCAAAAAGTTATATACAGAAGTTTCAAATGGAGAATCAAATTCTAATTGTTCTGATTCGTCATTTTCATTCATGATTGCATCTGGTCCGCTCATTGCAAACTCTATATATTTACGGAGAAGCTTTGGACCATCCTGAGATACTCTGTCAATATCAATATCTGTTGGTACAATCGAACCTATGAGTTTTACATTGTATTTCGCACGTGTAATTGCTACATTTAAACGTCGTTCACCACCTACCATACTAAGGGGACCAAAACGCATGGCCATTTTTCCAGTAGAATCTTTTGCATATCCTATGCTAAATATTATGGTATCTCGTTCATCACCCTGAACATTTTCAAGACTCTTCACAAAGAAAGCTTCGTGCTTATCTTCTGCAAAGAATCCTTCATATTCAGGATGTAGTTTTCGCAGCTTGTTAATAACACTCTCAATTGCTAGTTCTTGAACAACACCAAAAGTTATGACTCCTAATG
>CADCRJ010000136.1 GCA_902803735.1 uncultured Spirochaetaceae bacterium | reverse complement strand
CAAATGAGCACGACAACGAATGTGCTCAATCCCGAAAAAAAGGCTTCCGCGCTTCGCCCTACGGCACGCCGTACGCACTTGCTACGTCGTATGTGCAGATTTTTTTTCGGGCGTGGAACCCCGCTTCCGTTGATTTCTGAACTTCCAATCAAAACTTGACCTACTATTCTACCGTCACTGTAAAATCAATCTTTGTCTCTCTGCCAAGCCAATCTGTAATTGACAGGGTTCCCTTTCCTGATTTTCCAATAGTTTTTACGTAAGTTCCTGCAGAACCGCCTTTCAAAGAAACAAGTGTCGGACCAATTATCTCTATTGCCCCTTCTGCTTTTAAGAGCATTGCTTCCTGACAATACGGGTGCTGGTTTCCGTTCTCGTCCATCGCACGGATTCTAACGGCAGCGACATCGTAGGTTGTCTCTTCTTTTAGTTCTGTATGCGAAGGCTCCGCTTTTATCGCAACATGCTTTGCCGGCATTTTTACAACAGTTTTAACAAGCTTGCCATTTCTGTAGGCTTCAAATCTAAAGCTTGTCGTTACAGTTCCGCCAGCCCCAAGATTACCCAAGTATCGGCTGAAATATTCCCAAAGCTGTGCTTCTGTCACTTTTTTCTGAGCAAGCAAGCTGTCAAGAACCTGCTTTTCTTCATCAAAGAGTTTGTCATATCCGTGCTGCAAAATTCCATGCAGGACTTTCTTTATTTTATCAGCCTCTGATTCAGGCAAGTTGTAATCCTTTGCAAGACGAGGACCAATAAAGTCATCTATTAAAATTGGACCGCGTGGCAAATGTGAGTATGGAGAATCCTTTGTAAAGTATTCTTTTACAAACTCATCATTCACATAAAGCTTTACGCTGTCTGCATTTGTGAACATCCAGACAGCTTCTCGCGTGCCTGCTGGATATTCACCGACATCCATACTACTAGAAATTTCAAGCACATCACCTACTACAGCGGCATCTTGCTGACTTTTGTAAACAGCTGCGGCAAGTTTTGGATTGCGGAACATATCCATTACACCGTGATAGCAGATATAATCGCCGCTTCCAAATTCCTTGTGAGTATTGTAATCAAAAGCACACCAGCCAGAGGAACCGCCTGTATCGTCACGCCCCGCAACGCTGTCCAAAACCCTTGCATGCCTCAAAGCGTGCTTCATGCGGTGCCATTCATCATCAAAAGACTTGGTAGGATACATATGACCATTGTACTCAGTAACCATGTAGCCGCCCTCAGACTTTGTGATTTCTGCTTTTGGTCTTGTTCCCTCATTGTCACCTGTATGGCTAAAGTCGTTGTACGTGTAAACATCCTCGTAGAACTTGCTGTTCTTAAAGTTTCGTACACCCGCAGTAGGGCGAGTCGGGTCAAGAGCATGAGCTACGGCATTAGTTCGCTGATAGAATTCATCATCGTCTGGGCTTTCGTTTATGCGAACACCCCACATGAATACAGACGGATGGTTCCTGTACTGAGAAACCATCTCGCGGGCATTCTCAACAGCAATGTCTTTCCACTCGGCGTTTCCAATGTACTGCCAGCCTGGGAATTCCGTGAACACAAGCAAGCCTATTTCATCACATCTGTCAATAAAATAATGGCTCTGCGGATAGTGCGAAGTACGTACTTCATTCAGACCAAGCTCGTATTTAAGGATGTCGGCATCTTCCCGCTGCATATTCTTTGGCATTGCATAGCCAATGTAAGCCCAGCTCTGGTGGCGGTTAAGACCACGAAGCTTTATTTTCTTGTTGTTCAAGAAGAATCCGTCTTTGTTGAATACTATATCCCTAAATCCAAACCTTACCGAGAAGGTGTCTGCCGTTGTACCGTCAGGAGCAATCAGCTCAGTTTCAAGAGTATAAAGATTTGGCTCTTCAAGGCTCCAGAGCTTTGCGGCAGAAGCCTCTGACTGCGTTTTTAGTGTTTTTGAGTTTACGTCTGCCGTGTTCTCAACGATTACGGCACAAGAATCTTTATTCGCTTCTTTTACAGTCTGCTTTATTTTGTAGCCTTCACAGTCAGAATTTAAAGTAACCTCTGTTTTCAATGAGGTTCCGTGAGTCATAACAAATACATCTTGAATGTAAACGGACGGCTTTATGTCCATGTAGACTTCGCGATAAATACCGCCATAAGTCATATAGTCAATAAGATTTCCAAATGGAGGCTGATTTATATTCTCGCGGCTGTCAACTTTTATTACAAGTACGTTCTCCTGCCCAGCTGCAGAGAGAGCCGCAGTAAGGTCTACCGTGAACGCCGTATAGCCACATTTATGCTCGGCAAGACGTTTTCCATTCAAAAACACCTCGCTCTGATGTGCGGCGGCTTCTATTGTAAGAAGCACATTGCAACCAGCCCATGCAGATTCAGTTTTGAATGTGCGGCGGTACGCACTAACCATCTGGTAAACTTCTGGCGTAAAATCATTAAAAGGAGTTACTGATACCGTATGAGGAAGTCTTACAGTATCGAACTTGCCGATATAGTCACTTTTGGTCATAGTCTCATCAAATGAAGGGCTGTATGACCAGTCATTGTTTAGAAAAATTCTTTTATTCATGGTATTTTAAGTGTAGGTCTGTTTTTTTTCAAAAACAAGTGACTTTTGTACTATTTAGCAAATTGTGATATACTTAGTTATATGAAATTAAATCTAAAAGAGCGGTACAGCCCGATTTTTTTCTACACAAATTGTATTCCCGCTGTTATAGATACCGTATTTTTGATTATATCTTTGCTTCAGTTTTCATTAAAATATGTTTTTAACGAAGATGTTCTTGTAAATTCTTTTGCGGACGGACTTTTTTTTAACAGGCAGATTTTTTATATTGATTTTTACGTTTTTTTCGCGTTTTTTTCCCTTTCCCTTTACGGGCTTCTCTGCAATTCAATGCGAAAGCTTTATTTGCCCCTATTAATCATGTCTCTTGTAACTGCAAATCTGTTCCTGTACACTACGACAGAAGTTTTTACGCTAAAACTCCCTGTTTTCATGGCTTGGTGCATTACCGTAGGAATGAGATTTTCCTTCAAGCGGTCTTCTATAGCGTTGTTCATTGGAATAGGAAGCTTTTTGTATGCGCAGTTCTATCCGTCAGTACTAGGTATTGTCGATATGGCACAGGCTTCAAAGCCGCTCTCTATAAATGAAATTATAGGAATCGCAATAATCCTGCTCGTCGTAAGCTTTTTTGCATGTATTTATCGCATTATTGTGCAAAAACTTATTGAAAGCAATGAGACCACAAAACACTTGAATGTGATTATGTCCCAAATGACAATCTTGAACAACCGCTTGCAGGATTTTGCAAAAAGCCGCGGGCAAAAGGCTGCGGAAGAGGAGCGGTTAAGAATCACACGCGATATGCACGACGGGCTGGGCTACGTTTTTGTTAACATCGTAGGACTTATGGAAGCCTGCATAAGCAGCAAGCCAATGGAATGGGACAAGACAAAGGAAACGTTTGAGACTGTGCGGAACCTTGCCAGCAACGGCTTGCAGGAGACAAGAAAAACTCTAAGAGCAATAAGGGATATTCAAGACCCTGTTGAGACAAGTTTAAACGCATTGTATGAGATAAAAAACATTTTTGAGAGCGTAACAGGTATCTCTGTAGAAGTTGTCAGAAATAACATGAAAACTGATTACGGCAGGGTTGTAAATAAAATCCTTATAAGAACGATGCAGGAAAGCCTGACTAATGCCGTTCGCCATGGAAAAGCAACCCAAGTTACTGTGTATTTCTTTGACGACGGAAATTTTTTACAGATGACCGTAAAAGACAACGGAATAGGTTCCAAACATATTGTGCAAGGGATAGGACTTGCTGGTATGGAAGAACGGCTTCATGCAGTTGGGGGATTGCTTGAGACCGGTTCAAGCGCAGAAGGTGGTTTTGAGCTTGTAATAAAGATTCCGCTTGTACAGGTGCTTATGGAGGAATATGGAAAAACTGAAACTGTTGCTGGTTGACGACCAGCGTATGTTTGCTGAAAGTCTAAAGACTTTCCTTAACAATTATGCAGACGATATGGATGTAATAGGCATTGCCGCAAACGGACAAGAAGCTTGCGAATTCGTACAGGAAATTCAACCTGACATAATTCTAATGGACGTGAGAATGCCCGTCATGGACGGTGTTGAGGCAACCCAAAGAATAAAGGGACTATATCCCAATATAAAGATAATAATGCTCACAACCTATGATGAGGACGATTTTGTTCGTAGCGCATTGCTAAAAGGAGCTTCGGGCTATCTTTTAAAGGATATCTCGCCTACAGAGCTTATTGTCTCTATAAGGGCGTTAAATTCAGGGATGATTCAAATTTCTCCTAGCATTGCAAAGAATTTAATCCAGCGCACCTATGTTGAAAACGACCCGTTTGAAGCACAGCCTTCATTAAAGAAAAAACTCGAATGGCTTGATACGCTTACAAAACGGGAACATGAGATTTTTGCCCTGCTCGCTACTGGCAAAGACAACAACCAGATTGCACAGGAGCTTGGCTTGTCAGACCAGACCGTACGCAACAAGGTAAGCACAATTTACTCAAAGCTTGAAGTAAAAGACCGCTTCGAAATTATCCAGCTCGCAAACCGCCTGGAATAGACACCAGCCCGCACAAACAAAAAAGGTTCCTGCTCCAAAGGAGGTTTGGAACAGGAACCAAAGAAAAAAGTTAAGCGGAGGCTCCACTTACAAAAGTAAAACCGACTCTATTTTACAGAACCTACAACACCCTCGACAAACCTTCGCTGCTGAGTAAAGAACAGGATTACGGTTGGCAGAGTCATAATAGAGACACTCAGCATAAGAAGACCATAGTCCGTTACATAGCCAGCTGTAAGGCCTGTTACAAGCAAAGGCATGGTTCTCATGCTCTGTGACTGCATTACAATGAGCGGCCACATATAGTTGTTCCAAGCGTTCATAAACGTAACGATTGCAGCAGCCGCAAAAGTCGGCGACATAATCGGAAAATATATTCTCAGATAAATCTGGAATTCGTTAAGCCCGTCAACACGAGCCGCCTGAATCGTCTCAATCGGGAACGTCTGTGAATTCTGTCTGAAAAAGAAAATCAAGAACGCTGTCGAAATTGACGGCAACACAAAACCTACTGTCGTGTTCAAAAGATGTGCCGAACTGAACATCTTGAACAATGGAACCATAATTGAAGCAAAAGGAATCATCATTGACAAAAGCAGGATGTTCATTAACAAATCCTTGTGCTTGTCCCTGTATACTTGAAAACCATAGCCAGCCAGCGAACAAACAAATATACTCAGGACAGTCTGAATCACAGTAGTTCGCAAGGAGTTCCACAACGCACGAACAATGTCAGTAGTAGCAAACATTGTCTTTAAGTTCTGGAAGAGGTATAAGCCTGGTACCATTTTTCCAGCTATTACATCCGTACTCTTGTTTGTTGCCGATACAAGCATAAAATAGAATGGGAATATTGAAAACAAACAGACTGCAATTACAAATACGTACTCATAAAAAGGAGAGTGATTTAACTTTTTAGAAAGATATTTCATTTTTTGTCTCCTACTTTAAGCTGGATAAATGAAAGAACTGCAACCATAATAAGGATTGTGTACGAAATCGCTGCCGCATATCCAAACTGCGGATTATTTACAAACGACAAGTTATATATGTATTGAGAGATGGTGATTGTCTCGTTTCCAGGACCTCCACCCGTCAAGTTCTTTACTTCATCAAACAGCTGGAGCGTTCCGTTTATAGACATAATAGACGTGAGCAACACTACAGGACGCAGCATAGGAAGCGTAATCTTGAAGAATTGCTGCACTACAGAAGCCCCGTCAATTCTTGCAGCCTCATAAATGCTTGAATCAATGTTCTGCAAGCCAGCAAGGAAGAATACAGTATTGTATCCTGTCCATCTCCATGTAATACAAATAATTATGACAATTTTTGCCCAAATCGGGTCAGTAAGCCAGTTTTTTTGAGCAGACAAAAGTCCAAGGTGCATGCCCCAATGGTTTATTATACCGTCCATTCCAAAAATAGACTTAAAAATCAAGGCAGAAGAAACCAAAGCCGTAGCGCACGGTAAAAAAATCATAGTCCTGAACAAACCTCTGTATTTGAGTCGGGTATCATTCAGAATGCAAGCCAGAATAAGTGCCATAAAGAGCATGAGAGGCACTTGGAAAATAAGATATATAAAAACATTTCGGACAGAATACAGAAAGCGTTCGTCCTGAAAAAGCCGTATGTAGTTGCGCAATCCTGTATAGTGCAAGTTGCTTGCTACGCCAGATTGCAATGAAAGGAAGAAAGCCCTAATCATCGGGAAAAAGTTCAAAACAAAAATCAAGACGGCGGCAGGAGTAACAAAAAGCCACCCAGCTCTACCATATTTTGTTTCCAATGATAATTTTTTTTCCATATTACTCTGTCCTTAAAAATGGGGCTGCTCGTAAGAGGTACAAAGCTGTAAATTGCAGCCCCATGGATTTAGTCACTTTTCAAAGGAACCTCTAAAAATCTGAAGTTTCTAGGGTTCCCTCTCATTTTACGGATTACTCACCCATAATGAATTCAACATTCTTCTGAGCTGCTTTGAGCGCATCCTGAACGCTTGAACCACTAAGAATGCTAGAAACAGCTACACCAACCTCAGAACGAGCCTCATAGTTATAAATACCGTATTTTACGCGAGGAATCTTTCCAGAATAGTCAACAAGCTCTTTGTAAATTTCCTGTCCACCAAAGTAATCGTTTCCTTTGTTGTAAGCATCTGAACCTGCTGCAGGAATCCATGTAGAGATTGCACCAGAAGAAGGAAGGATTGTCTCATAAAGCTCTTTGCTGCCAGCGAATGTTTTTCCGAGGAAGTCCATAGCAACATCTTTGTTCTTTGAGCTAGACATAACCATCCATGAAGAACCACCCTGACTAGAGTAGTTTGTAGCACCTGGAACCGTAAGTTTTGGAGTGTTTGTAATAGCCCAGTTTCCTGCCTGATTTGCCTGAGTTGAGATGATACCTACCATCCAGCAGCCATTGATTACAGAAGCAACCTGTCCATTGTTTACGGAAGCTACGAATGCGTTCCAATCAGGAACATTGAGACATGTTCCGTCTTTTACCATTTCTGCGAAAACTGAAAGACCTTCGATAAGAGCCGCATTGTTAGCGATATTTACTTTTCCGTTTGCATCAAAGAACCAAGTTCCTGCACTCTGAAGCATAATCATTACACAGTCTGGGTCGTTTCCGATATAGGAAATCATATACTTACCAGTCTTTTCTTTGACGATTTTTCCAAGCTCATGGAATCTCTGCCATGTAATGTCTTTAAAATCAGCTACAGAAAGACCTGCCTGTGCAAGAAGGTCTGTACGAAGGAATGTAGCTGTAACGCCGTTGTCAAATGGAACAGAATAATTCTTGCCGTTTACTTCGCCAAATGCAACTTTGAACTGAGCAAACTGGTTCAAATCGATTTTTCCGTTAAGCGGCTCGAAAGCTTTTGGATAGTTTGAAACATTTTTAAGGATTGCATTGTCCTGACAAAGAATAATATCAGGCAAAGAAGATGTATCATTTGCAGAAAGTGATGTAATGAGCTTTTGCTGCAAGTCTTCCCAAGGAGTCTCAACAACGTTTACTGTGACATTAGGATTGTCTCTTTTATAAATTTTTGCAGCTTCGTTCATTGCATAGATATTAAAATTCTGATCCCAGCACCAAACTGTAAGTGTTGACGGTTTATTCAAATCTGCCGTCTGGTTTGCTGATGCCTGTTTGTCATTGCCACAGCTGCCAAGCCCCAATGTTAAGCCAGCTGTAAGCATAGCAGCAATACCAATACGTGAAAACTTTTTCATATAAACCTCCTTATAAAAACGTTTTCATTCACATATAAAAAGTATAAGGCGGTTTTGGCAGAACGAAAGAGATAAAAATACTAGTACAAATGTACTTGATTTAAGAAAACTCAGTTACACATAAAAAAACGGATACCAGCTTTTAGCAAGTATCCGCTTCTTTTAAGAAAACCTAATTTTTAGGGAATTTTTTCTTAAATTCTTCAAGAACCTTTTCTGGAGCAGGACGAGCGTCCACATCCACAAGATTACCCTTTGATTTGTAAAAATCAATTAACGGCGCTGTTGATTTTCTGTAAACAACAAGCCTGTTCTGGATTGACTCAGTTTTATCATCATCACGGGTATAAAGCTCCCCGCCACATTTATCACACTTTCCAGCAACTTTTGGCGGATTGAATTTCACATGGAACATCTGACCGCAGTCTTTGCAGCATACGCGACCACCAAGTCTCTCCACTACAGCTTCATCAGCAATGTCAAAATTTACAGCAGCATCAATTTTACTGAATTTTTCAAGAGCCTCTGCCTGTGGAATTGTGCGCGGAAAACCGTCCAAAATATAGCCGTTCTTGACATCATCCTGTGCAAGCCTGTCTTTTACCAGCTCGCAAGTAATATCATCACTTACAAGACCACCAGCCTTAATGATTGCATCAACTTTTTTTCCAAGCTCAGTCTGATTCTTAATGTTTGCACGGAAAATATCACCAGTAGAAATGTGAGGAATTCCATAAGCCTGTGCAACTTCTTTTGCGAGAGTACCCTTGCCTGCTCCCGGTGGGCCCAAAAAAATAAAGTTCATTAAAATCTCCTTTAAAAACTTCACGTTAGCGATGTTGCATGGAGGCAACAAATAAGCGAGTTTTCGCCAACGGTGAAAACTCGGCCATGATAAAATTACATGGAAGTAATTTTATCATGCCTCCTTT
>CADCRJ010000135.1 GCA_902803735.1 uncultured Spirochaetaceae bacterium | reverse complement strand
AGGGCACGACGGGGGTTCTCAAAGCACCAGTCCCTATATTCGCTTATTGCGTTTTTAATCTGCTCTTTGACGGAGCCTCCTCTTTGGGACGCTGTTTTTATGCGTTCGTTCAGGGCGTAAAGGCAGTCAAGCGATATTGCTTGAAAAAGCTTGTCTTTGTCCTTGTAATAGTGGTAAATGCTGGTTGCTGTAATCTCGCATTCTTTTGCTATGTCACGCATTCCGATTTCTTCTGGATTTTTGTGCATCAGAAGCTCTAGTGCTTTTTGCTTTATAAGTGGCATTATGTTAGGATTCGGATTTCTCATAGATTATATTCCTCAAAAAATTGACAATGTTTTATTAACATTGATAAGTTAACATCGTTAAATAAAACTGTCAATAGCTTTTTAAGCCCCAAAACAAAAAAGGCAAGAGAAAAATCCTCTTGCCTTAAATCATCTAAAATTTGTATTTGTTTGTTTTAGAACAAGATTTGCTCTGCTTTTATTGCATCAGCGAATGGTCCTGCTATAGCACCTTCAAGGCGTTTTTTGCCAACGAAGTCTGTGTCAAAGACAATTGCGCTTCCGTCTGGATTTTCATATTTCTGCTCTGGCTCGAAAGCTGGCATGATGTCATCTGTTTTAAGAAGCTCATGCTTTGCTGATGGAATAAAATCATAAACATTTGTCTTCAAGCAGATTTTTCCGTCTTTTTCGACAACAGAAATAGTTACTTTGTTCTTGTCATCAACGTAGGCATCTTTTTCTTTTTTCATTGGTTTTGCGCCATTAAAGTAGAGATTGCCTTTTGCCCATACAGGAAGCTCCGAATAGTAGCGGTCTGTTGTGACTGAGCCCATTCCGCAGTATCCTTCGAACGTTGCATCCCATTCTTCAAAAGTAGGGTATTTGTCGTAAGGTATTGTTCCTGTGATGATGTTATGGTCATCCCAGTCGTTCGTTACGTTTTCGTCCATGAGTGCTTTGAGGGCAGGGCGGAGCGGCTGCTGGATAAAGATATTATTAAAGAATGAGCAGTCTCCATGCAAGATTGTCATAAAGCCTGCGACCTCTGTGCGATGAGGCAGATGATAAGGTGTGTAGCGAGGAGACGGTTTTGACGGTGTTCCGTTGTTAACGCCACGACCTACTGCGTTGAATCCGCCCGCAATGATATTGTGTACAAGAGCAACGCCCTGTGTAGCAATCTTGACGGCTTTATCTGAGAGGAAAATGTTATTGTCTACAAGGGTTGGACCGTGTGAAACTTCAATGAAGAGGTCTTCTGCGCAGCCTACCATGCTTTCTTTGTTCTGGTTGTATTCTTTTGGAAGAACGTTGTCATGGAAAAGGTTCTGTGTTACACGTGTTCCCTGTGCCTGCCAGTCAAGCCAGATACCTCTTGTGCAGTGGTGAATATGGTTTCTTCTGTAGATTACGTCGATGGCTGCGTGCATCTTGATTCCGCCGATTTCTGCACCTGCAAGGTTCTGCTTGTTGTTGATGTGGTGGATATGGTTATCCTCAATGATAGAGAATACTCCGCCCAAGTGTCCGACAATACCTGTCTGACCGCAGTCATGGATGTTACAGCGGCGGATTACATGAGAACCGATTGTTTCTTTTGACCAGCCGTCAATCTGTGCCTGACAAACGCAGTCTCGCTGTGTTTGTGTACCATCTTTGTATTTTGTTTTGAGCCATTTGTTGTCATTTGTACGCTGCAAGTATTTGCCGAGAGAGATTCCTGAGCATTTTGCCTCGTAAATCTCGCAGTCCTCAATAATCCAGCCTTTTGACCAGTGAGGAGCGACCATGCCTTCCTGATAAGCTGTTGGTGGTGCCCACTGTGTCGCAGCCTGTGAAATCTTGAATCCACGGACTGTAATATAGTTGATGCCTTCTTTTTCTGGTGTGAAGCAGGTTTTTCTTGCAGAAATTTCTACATTTTCTTTGTTAGGGTCTTTTCCCTGGAAATTTGCGTAGAATACAGTTTCGTTTGTGTTTGTGTCTTGCTCCGCATACCATTTGTAAACTGAGAACTCCTGATCCCAAGATGGAACATAAACCTCTGCCTTTTTTACTTCATCAAGGCTCTGAACCTCATACATTGATTTGCCGTTAAGGAACACATCTCCTGTATGAGCAATAAAATAAGCAATGAACCAGTCTCCGCTTACGAGAGTCGTGTAAGGATTATAGTCACCGAAGATTTTATTAGAAACTCTTGCAGTGTATACTGAACCTTCCAGCTGCTTCCAGCCTTTCAGTTCCTCAGCACCTGTGATTTGAGCACCTTTGTCTGTTGCTGAGCGGTAAACGATTGGGTTCCCGTCAGTTCCTGCATTTTTTGGATTTACGGCTTCTCGGTAGATCCCAGGAAGAACGATTACCTCGTCACCTGCCATTGCGATGTCTGCCGCGTTCTGAATTGTGCGGAACGGTTTTTCTTCTGAACCGTTTCCACCAGCAGCTGCTTTTGCGTCAACATAGTATTTCATGTATTTTCTCCTCGTTTTAGTTTAGGGTGTTTATAATAGTTTTTTTAGCGGTTTGCCGACAACCGTAATTACAGGTCCAAGCATGAAGGACATAAGCACAGAGCCTACTATAGAGCCTTGTATGCCATTGCTTGAAAGTTTTCCTGCAATCACGCCGATTAAAACCGCACTCAAGTCAAAAGTCATTCTTATTACAAAAAATGGAATTTTAGGCATCCATGCGCTCAGAATATTGGGAATTGCATCGTAAGGAGCAACGCCCATCTGAGCATTAATGTAAACTGCTGCGCTTATGACAAAAAGTACGAGAGTTGCAATAAAAACAGTAAGTCTTATACTGAACGACCCGTTTGAGAGCAATTCCGCAAAGCCAATATTTTTCCAAATGAAGCGACAGATGTCAATTACATAGCCGATTAAAATCATGTTTGCGAGTGTTCCGAACCCTATCATCTCAGAGCCGAAGATAATAGTGAAAATTAGCATAAGACCATAAACAAGCACTTCTGTATTGCCTAAACGCCAGTTAATCGTTGATGCGATGTTCAGATTCATAAAGCTTGCAGGATCTGTGCCCCATCCAATTTCAACAAGAATAGAAACGAAAACGCCCATTAAAAGGACTCCAGGAAGCATAAATGCAAGCCTTTTTCCAAAATTAGGGACAAAAAACTGTTTAAGCGAAAATTTCATGAGTACGAGTATAATGCTGAAATAAACTAATGTCGAGTTTCGAGCAGTTAAAGAATATTTAAGTTCAAAAAAAAACATAAATTCCTATAGAAAAAGTATAAAAACTGTTGACAACAAACCTCATATTCTTGTAAAGTCTTTGTATTACTTATTATTCATATATATTTAGTAGGAAATTAAAAAAAGAGAGGTATTTATGCACAGAGACAGTCAATTTTTTCTTCTTAACTATTGTTGTGGGTGCAGCGTAAAAAAGGAAACTTCGAAAAAGTTCAGTTTTTCGAAGTGACTATGAAAATCAAAAATATCCCCGACCTGTGTGACAGTCGGATTTTAAGACATTTAATTTTTTTTAGGAAATTCGTTGCTTGAGTGCAACGCCGCTGACGCGGAGTTTTTGTAGGAGAAAAATATGAGCAAATTATTTACATCAGAATCAGTAACAGAAGGACACCCAGATAAAATTGCAGACCAGATTTCGGATGCAATCTTGGACGCTCTTATTGATCAGGATCCATATTCACGCGTAGCTGCCGAGACCACAGTTGCCACAGGACTTGCGCTTATCGTAGGCGAAATTACCACAAAAGCTTACGTTGATATTTCAAAAATCGTAAGAAAGACAATCCGCGAGATTGGCTACACAGGAAACTTTGAGGGGTTCGATGCAGATTCCATCGCTGTTCTTCAGTCAATCGACGAGCAGTCTGCTGACATTGCCCTTGGTGTAGACAAAGCCTTTGAAAGCAAGCAGGACGGAGTTACGGAGGACTTTGGTACAGGTGCGGGCGACCAAGGAATCATCTTTGGCTATGCGACTGATGAGACTCCTGAATATTTGCCTCCGGCAATCAGTTTTGCACACCGCCTGACACGCCAGCTTGCAAAAGTCCGCAAGGATGGAACCCTTCCATATCTTCGCCCAGACGGAAAATCTCAGGTTACTGTTGAATTTGATGATTCTGGAAAGGTAAAACGAGTCCATACTATTGTAATCTCAACACAGCACTCACCTGATGTTTCCCTTGAAAAAATCCGCGCGGATGTAATTGAACACGTTGTAAAGCCAGTTATTCCTGCAGAGCTTTTGGATTCAGACACAATTTATTATGTAAATCCCACAGGACGCTTTGTTATTGGCGGACCACAGGGAGATTCTGGTCTTACAGGACGAAAGATTGTCGTTGATACTTACGGTGGTACAGGACGACACGGAGGCGGTGCGTTTAGTGGAAAAGACCCGACAAAGGTTGACCGTTCGGCAGCTTATGCGGCTCGCTGGGTAGCAAAGAATCTTGTGGCTGCAGGAGCCGCTAAGAAAGTTGAGGTTGAGGTTGCCTACGCTATTGGCGTTGCAAAGCCTGTTTCTGTTGCTGTTGATACATTT
>CADCRJ010000134.1 GCA_902803735.1 uncultured Spirochaetaceae bacterium | reverse complement strand
CTGGAGTTGGTTCAGGACTATGAGTAATTTTATTATGGCACACCCGCTTTTTTCAGTTATGGTAATCGGTTCCCTGCTGGGAACTCTTATTACATTCATTTTTCCGTACTATGTAAAAGTCTATTTTTGTGCCGGCAGGGGATTCAGAATCGGCAACCTGGGACTGTACGCATTCATACACGACGGTTGGGGACATTTTATCGGAAACTTGTTATACATAATTCCATCTTCATTAATGATTGAACATCTTTGCCACAAAACTGGCTGCCCGCTAAGCTTAATCTTTGTGATTATGCTAATAAATGCCCTTGTTGGAATCATACCGGTTTGGTTTTCTGACGGCTTAACCATATGCGGGCTTTCTTCAAACGCCATCATGCTTTTGGAAATGGCATTCGTATGGTTTGGAATGCTTTCAGAAAGATTCAGTGTGGTGTGGTTTGGGATTGCAATCGCAGAAGCCGTCATAATCATTTGTACAGATTCTGCGCAGGCAAGAAACTACAAATTCGGGCACAACTTGGGCTTAGTCCTTGGGGCTGTATTCGGCTTCGGATTTTATTACTTATTCGCTTAAGGTTAAGCGTATTTTATTTTTGCGTTTCTTGAATTCAGACTATATTAGAGGTGTTCGGAAACTTCAGTTTTCCGAACACCAACTTAAAAATTGCTACTCCGCAAGGCTTTAGTCTGAGGAGTTGTCAGACCAGAGAGGAAACCAACAAGGTTTCCGAACAGGTCTATTATTCAAAGGAGTTAATGCTATGTACGAAGTTGAAAAATACGTTTTTGTTTGGAAAGATGTTCCTAAGCCTGAAAATACAGACAGGGGAGTCTGGAAAAAATCTCCCTCTGGTTCTCATCGTTCATTTATGTCAGCGGAATTCGCAAAGGAATATAAAATTTCTTACACAGTTGCATACGAAGATGAATCTGTCTACAAAAGCGACAAGGAAAACTTTGACAAAGATTTTTCCGCTGGACTTTCTTACATTGGTTATTCGGCGGAACAACTTTCTGCACTCTTAAAAGAGGCTGAATATACTTGTAGTAAAATGCCCATGACTTTTCGCGAATGGAAAGAAAATAAGGCAAAACAAAAATCTTAAAAAAAAAGGACCAGCTATAAAAACAGGAGTTTTGCATGAATAAAAAGCTATTTTTTTTTTCTGTTTTTTCCCTTTTGCTTTCCTGCCTTTTTGCCGAGCAAATTCTATTGGAACGACGTGTAGACAACAAGGTTCAGCGTTACTGGAAAGGTGCCGACCAGAAGGTATTTGAAGAACACGGAACTGTAAAAATCTACTGTAAAGAGTTCGCCTCCGCCGACGGCAAGGAAAAGTTTGGCTGGGCTTATTACATTGATTCAGGTCTTATCAATAATTCTACAACAAAGCAGAGTGATAAAAAAAGAATTCTATTTGATGATGACGAATGCCTGCTTTATTACATCAAAAACGGCAGATTTTACGTCAAAGCTCCTAATGGTTTGTGGTATGACTTTGCCGCGGGTGATAATAATAAAGACGGTTACAGTCTGTATTTTATGTTTGTTTATGCTTATGCCGTAAATGATTTACTGACATACGGAAATGACATTGATTTTCATACAGACGCAAAACACGATTATTATTGGACGGACAGTTTGTCTGTATACGATGATTCATTCAGCGTAAAAAAATTTCCGGAATACGTAGAAAATTCCAAAGAACCGTTGAAAATCAAAATTTATCTTATAAAAGACTGTCGTACAAAAAGCAGCTCTGTTGCCGGACAAAAGATTTCTGACATCCTTAAAAAAGGACTTTACAAGTCACGATGGCGGCAAAACAACAACAGAGGATATCTTGGTAGAATGAGCATAAATGAAGGTTTAATTACCTGCTGGTTCAACGAACTTGACGAAATGCAACACGACCTTCTGATTGACTACAAAACTGTATCTGTAAAAAGAAATTAAAGGCACGCGGAGTTTTTCGCTGTAAGGGAGGCAACAACATGCTTGAAACAAACGAAGCCTACATGAGCCAGAATCAGCTTGACGGTATTTTATCTAGTGGCTTTAGCTACACGCCGTCGCAAAAAGAGCTGGATACAAAAGTCCTGTATGATGACTATTACGTGTCGCTTATCTGGCATGTGGCATATTGTCTTAGTGCCGCCGCATGCGAAAGCAGTTGTGATAGAAAGTATGGGAATTATCTTACTGCTGGCGATAAAATCGAGCAGATAGCTCGTGTCCGTGAGCTTATTACAGAAATCGAAGAACTTAAAGGACGGAAAGTAGTTCGAAATCCAAAACTCAGGGACCTTAATTTAGGTGACTTTAATAATGACATTGCGCACATTCAGAAGCTTATAAAAGAAATAAAACACTATGGTTGTCCAGATTACATGAAACCTTATTTTTTAAAGTTTGTGGAAATCTATAAAAATATTCCTAAACCTATACTGATTTCAAATTAATCAAGGGGAAATGCGTATGTTCAGAGTTGTAGAAAGAAAAGTTTCATTTTTTTTGTTTGGAAGCAAACGTATGAAGAATCTTTTTGACAGGCTTTTTAAGAAAGAAACTCATCTCGTCACTGACGGTGACTTTGACTCCAGATATAAAATCGTAGTGATCAAAGGTTTCAATGATACGACTCCGTACATATACGAACTTGATGATGACAGCTACACAAGGGTTTTGTTTGAGTTTCCGAATGATTACACAAAAAATGATGTAAAAGTCTACAAATTTTCTACCGGAGTAAAGGAACTGTGCATAAAAAAACTGCTGCCCCTGCTGTTCGATAATGAATATGACTACAACAGAAACGATTTTATAGCATACTTAAAAAATGCAGGTTGCTCAGACATCGTTATGGACGCTTTCATAAGCTGCACTGCAAGCGACATCAATAACGATTACATGCCTAAATCGAGATACGTCAGAGTGTATGACTATGACGGAAAATTTCTTGGAAAAAGATGGTTGTCATAAAATCTTTAAAAAATCGAAAAAAAATTGAAAATTTTAGGAAATTTTTTGCTCCAAAAATGCTATTTAAACTTGCCGGGAAGAGATTAAAAAGCAAAAGCTGAATCTCTCAAGTTTTTTTATGCGAAGGAGAAAATTTCTATGATTAAAATCAATTCATTGTACTCAGCATCATTTAATCCGTTGAACCGAGACACAGAACATGTTCTTGCAGAAAAGGTAAAAAACGGGGATGCTGCTGCAAGGGAGACTTTAATCCGTTCAAACATCCGCTTTGCACTGTCTGAAGCGCGCAAGTATCAGGGCCACGGACTTGACTTTGACGACTTGTGTTCAGAGGCGACGGCTGGGCTTATTAAGGCCGTTGACCATTTTGATTCAAGCCGCAATGTCCGCTTCATTACCTGTGCCGTTCTGTGGATTAAAAACGAAGTTCTTGCTTCGATTAATAAATGCGGTTACACGCAAAGGCTTTCAAACAATGACTACAGGGCAATGATTGAGCTCAGAAAAAATTTGCACAAATATCAGGACGTAATGGATGAAAACGAACGCCTTAATCTTGTCGCTTCTTCAACTGGGATAACTTATAAAAAGGCACTTGAATTGTTAAAAACTAATTCTCCGTGCATAAGTCTTGATGCACCCGAAGAAAATAAAAATAAAAACAGCACAATCTGCTCGTTTTTGAACATGCTTTATGATTCTGCAACTGTTTTGCCGGAAGACGCTGCAATCAACGCGTGTTTCAAACAGGAGTTTTACAAGAAATTGAACAGCTGTTCTAAAGTCGACCGGGAAATTTTTATTCTACACAATGGATTTGACGGTTATAAGGCTCATTCTTTTACTCAGCTTGGAAAAATGTACGGTCGCACCAGACAGTGGGCGTTTTTAAAAGAGCAGGCTGTTGAACGCCGCCTTTACGAAGAGCTAAAAGACTGGATTGCATAAGAATTAAAAAAATGGACTTGTTCGTAAAAGGCTCTTGTAAAATGTCTGTCGTTTTGCGGACAAGTCCAATGGATTTTTGAACTTTTCTCGATATAATAACACTTATGGAAGAAAAATATTCTGAAGATTACGAGCACCTTCTAAGATACCATGATAATCCCAAGCCTGATATAGTTGCAGAAGAAGCTGATTTTTTTGAGAAAAAATATAATAAACTTATAAATCACTATTGCATGCTTTTTTTAAGGTTTGGGAAAACTACAAGCTTAAAACATTCAAATACAGATAAAATAGATTTTGAAGAGCGGTATGGCTTTACCCGTGACCAGTCCTTTTTGCAGCAGGAAAAAAAGTATTTCACTCGGAGGATTGGTTCTTACGTTGCAAGGGCAGTTGAGCATTTTAATCCTGACAAGGTAAATGAAAAAGAAAACTACAGTTT
>CADCRJ010000133.1 GCA_902803735.1 uncultured Spirochaetaceae bacterium | reverse complement strand
CGTTCCCGTTCCGAACACGGAAGTCAAGCTCTCTTGCGCCGATGATACTGCCTTACGGTGGGAAAGTAGGAAGTTGCCGGCTTTTTTTATTATACAGCAGCTCCTTCTTAGTTTGTAAAACTTACGAAGGAGCTTTTTTTATAGGCAGGTGAATTATGAAGAAAATGACTGGCTCCCAGATTATTGTCAATCTATTAAAACAGCATGGAATCAAGCTTGTTGCTGGTATTCCTGGCGGTTCCATTCTGCCGCTTTATGACGAACTTTATAATTCAGATATTCAGCATGTACTTGTAAGACAAGAGCAAGCCGCTGGTTTTATTGCGCAGGGAATCGCAAGAACTACAGGCAAGGCTGCTGTATGTATGGCTACCAGTGGTCCTGGTGCTATGAACCTGCTTACTTCTATTGCAGATGCAAGATGTGACTCTATTCCCCTTGTTGCGATTACTGGTCAGGTAAATACTGATTTGATTGGTACGGACGCTTTTCAAGAAGCTGATACATTCGGACTTTCATTTCCAATCACAAAACATTCTATGATGGTAAAAACTCCTGAGGAGCTTGTCCGTGCGATTCCTCTCGCATTTGCAATTGCTGAGAGCGGACGTCCTGGTCCTGTTCTTATCGATGTTCCCCGCAATGTTCAGAAAAATCTTGGCGAAGTTCCTGATGATATAGATTCTTGTTTTAATAAAATCTATGACGATTATTTGAAAGAGCAGAAGTGCATAAAATACCGTACAAAAAAAGAGGACTTGCCTGAATTGATTGAAAAATTCTGCAAAGACCTTTTGAATGCTAAAAAACCAGTGCTTTATGTTGGCGGTGGTGCAAATAATCCGAGGGCAGGGGAGAGCATTTCAAAATTTCTGAAACTGTATCATATGCCTGTCGTTTCAAGTCTGATGGGAATTGGAACAGTTCCTGTAAAATCTGACGAATTCCTTGGTATGGTTGGTATGCATGGCAGCTATATAGCAAACAAAGCTATGTATGAAAGTGATTTGGTTCTTGCTGCTGGTGTCCGCTTTGATGATAGGGCTACTGGCGTTGTTGCAAAATTCTGCCCTAATGCCTCTATTCTGCATATTGATATAGACGCGGCTGAAGTAAACAAGATTTTGCCAACAGATGCTAATATTGTTGAAGATACAGCGTTTGTCTTTGAGAAACTTATCAGTTCTTTTGCCAATCGTGATACAAGATGTGATGAGCGTGATAAGTGGCTTTCTGATTGGTCTGCTCAGAAAAAAAATGAATTTGTTTCGCTTGAAATGAATTGTGATGCCGCTGATTGTTGTGGTAACAGGACTTGTGGCGTAAAAAACGGCAAAAAATTCACAAATCCTCGTTCTTTTATAGCTAACTTACCGTTAAAGGCTTCTGAGAACGGCGTTTCAGAGGATGATTTGATTGTCACTACTGATGTTGGCCAGCACCAGATGTGGTCTGCACAGTTCTATCCAGTAAAAAAGCCGTATCAGTTCCTTACTTCTGGCTCCCTTGGAACGATGGGATTTGGTTTGCCAGCCGCGATAGGTGCCGCCCTTGCTAACCCAGAGAAGCGAGTTATTTGTATCTCTGGCGACGGCTCAATTCTTATGAATATACAGGAGCTTGCAACTCTTTGCGAGCTTAACTTGAATGTGACTGTGATTGTTCTTGAAAACGGAGCTCTTGGTATGGTTCGCCAGCAGCAGGAATATCTGTTTGACAAGCATTATAGTGCAAGTACGTTCATATCTCGCCCTGACTTGCTGCGTGTTGCGGAGGGCTTTGGAATTAGAACCGTTGATGTTGATGACAGCGAAGACTGGGGAAAAATCGCTTTTGCAGAGAAGGGACCTTGTTTTGTAAGGCTTAAGATTGCTCGTTGCGAAAATGTGCTTCCTTATGTAAAGCCAGGCTGCTCAAATGTTGAGGCTCTTAGATAGTACGGGACGATTTGATATATGATTTTTAATTTTAATAAGACTGTAAAAATAGTTTTGGTTGCAACTATGCTCGGAACTTTGTTCTTGCCATCTTGCAAGGATTTTAGTGATGATTATGACTCTACGTATGAATTGTCTACTTATTGTGGTGCTAGATTTTCTACGGTAAATGATGATGGAACGGAGACTTACCCTCAGGTAAATATTGTAAATTATGGCAGCTTGATTCTTTATAATGACGATTTAACGTCTACTGCTTATTCAATTTTGTATTATGAGGAAGTAGGTACAAATCTTTATAAAATTTATTGTTATCGTGTTGATGAGAACACTTCTGTTACGACTTTTAGGGATTTCTTACTTGAAGGATGTACGGAGGATTTCTTTTGGTTAACGGTTGGTGAAAATAGATACTTGATGCATAGAAATATTCTGACATCTAATTAGTGAAGTTTTAGATACAAAAACTAGATTTGCTTACGATAAAATAAATTCATAAACGCTTGATTATTTTTTTTAGTTAGCCTATACTAACCAAAGTTAGAAATATGCTATAGTTTGTGCTGTTTGTGCTAACTTCTGGTTACGTTAACATTAAGTTACGCAAATAGCGATACGGAGGCTTTTATGAATGAAAAGTTGGCTGAAATATTAGGCGAATTCAAGCGCAATGGGGGAAGAATTACAAAACAGAGAAAGAATCTTCTTGATGTAATTCTTACAAATCCTGATTCAACTTGTAAAGAAATTTACTATTTTGCTCGCCAGAAAAATTCTTGTATTGGTATGGCAACTGTTTATAGAACTGTAAAAAAACTAGAAAATATGGGCTATATTTCAAAACATAACGTCGCTATTTTAAGTTAGCAACACTTACAATAAAAAATCCCGCAGATTTTTGAATTGTCCAATACTTGGATATGATTCAATTCTGCGGGATTTTTTTATGAAATATACCATTCCATATCATTTTTTATATCTGACTTGAAAATTACAAGATCTTTGATTTTTAGTGAATAAACAGAGTTTATCTCGCTTTGTACCGATGGCTCGCTTTCTAGAGGAACCTCGAAGGAATAGACAACAGGTTCATAATCAGGTGCCGAAACTTCGATGGTAAAATTGAATTTTTTCTGAATTCCCGCACTTTCTGCAGGCAGGGGCTTTACCCAGAATGAATAGGAACCTCTTGTGCTGAAGAATGTCTTCGCAGGGTTGACCCATGTCTTATCGATCATTTCAAGAGGAATTCCTTCATTTGTAAGCAGAACAGTTGCTCCTGTTATTGGTTCAAATGTACTGCCATCAAGGACTGTGCCCATGAATGTTGGAAAATTGAATACTGGCTGCTCGTGATTCGGAAGCTCGCAGTCTTTGCGTGGTAGCGAGTGGAAAGGTCGTTTTGTTGCACTTATGAGACGAATACCTTCGAGTGCAAGTGCATCGACATCAGCTAAAATCTGATGGTCATCTGCCAGCGAGTTGGAGCTGTAGGTGACACCCCTTCCTGAGACTACATATTTAGGAGCCACACGGTTCAGGACATAACTGATAGTGTCCAGACGGCAGTTTTCACAATCACATGTCAACCAAGGAGAATGGGCTTCTTTTGCTTGTTCATAAAGTTCATTCACATGCTGTGAAACCACTTCTTCCATTATGTTGTGAACATTCATTGAAAAAATCTCCAAAAAAGTACAAAATAAGAAAGCTTCAATTAAGAAGCACAATAACATTATACTACAATTTTTTTCAGTCCGCAATAAAAAACAAAAAATTGATATGTTTTTATGGCTGATTGTGGTAAAATTAGAGATAAATATGAGATTTTATCTGTTTTTGCAGGCTTTTTCTTTGATTTTGTGTTGTTTTTCCTTTTTTTCATGTAAAAAAGCTTTAGTCGTAAATGATGTTTGGGAAACTGAATCAATAAGAAGCCGAATGAACAAGCTCTTGGAATATGCTGTTTGGACGGACGAGATTGAGCCGGAAAGGCTTTCTGTTCCTTTGTCTGACGGAGTGAAAAAATCACCGCTTGCAGCTGCTGCTTCGACTTCTGTGAATCCAGTTCCTGTTTATCCCTCTATTGATGGTTTTGGCTCGCTTGATACTACTGAATTGCCATTGGAGCTAAGAAATTTGGTCTTTTCATTTTGTTCTGCTCTTTTTTCTGTAAACGGCGTTGATTCACTCATGCAAAAAGAAAATCTATTTTTGCTTGCGCTTTTTTATTCTGACATATATAGAATGATTCCTTCGTTGGCATCTGACAAGGACAAAAACGTAGACGTTGAGAGTGTTTTAATCGGGCAACCTTTTTTCAAGGGTGGTGAATATGATGTTCCTGTTCGAATTTGCTTGAAGAGCACTCAGCTTGACGTTCATGTTTTTGGTGCTTTTTTACAGAATAAATGGGCAATTACACAGATTCAGCTTTCTAAATGGAGTGCAAGATGAGATGGAAACAGAATCTTGCAGGAATTGAGCGTCAGCTTGTATTGGACTATCTGCGTTCTTTTCCTGTTCAGCTTAATCTTGTATTTTTTGACGGAGACGGGAAAACTCTCCTTAATATGACCGTTGTTACTGTTCCTTGTTTAGCAGAGGAGTCTTCTTGCAATGATTTTATAGCGGTAGACCTTTCTTGCTGTGAACTGCCGTTGCCAGAAAAAGCCTGTGTCAGGGTTATGTTTTATTATAATCAGCTGGGGCTTTTTTTTGATTCGGAGCTAAAATCCGTTTCTTGCTTTAGTGGAT
>CADCRJ010000132.1 GCA_902803735.1 uncultured Spirochaetaceae bacterium | reverse complement strand
GTAACGCTTGGGTCGGGGTAATAGTCAGCAATGCCCGCAAAAATCTCCTTCAAGTCCTTTGATTTGAACGGATAATTGTACCAAGCATAAATCGTGTTCCTCATAAGCCGAAGCTCGCTTTTTCCTGTGCGCGAAAGAATTTCTGCAAAGCGGTCTAAATCACCAAAATCCTCGTCGTTATGCGAAAAAGAAAATTCCCAAAAGCTCCGAACAAATAGCTTTTCAAAAGCGTAATCCGATGGAAAAACCACCTCGCGCTCGTAAGAATAATCCGTGTAATCCCAGATAGGTTCTCCGTCGATTGAACCTCCAAAAACGGTGTCATAGCTTCGCGGGCAGTAATCTACACAAACGCGGTCTTCAATGAGCTGCTTTCCGTTGTAATAAAAAAGGAAAACCTGTTTTCTGTCCCAGATGTGATAATTTTTGTGCGTTATCATTCTGTCGTAGATTTGCTCTTTGCCGTTTTCTTTTTTCACATACACGGTTTCTTTCATTCGCGTTTCGGAAAAAATTGCCGGTGCCAAAAAAGCAAAAATCAAAATCCGTGCAAAAATTTTTTTCATCATACTTACTCCAAATAACCGCAGTACCAGTCGCACGCTAACGCGTGCTTAACGAGTTTTCTTTCAGAAAACTCGCGTTACGACTTAATTACTTAAGTAGCCCCCATAACACCATCCAGTAAGTCCACTATTAATTAGCTTTCCGTCACGGTCTTTGCCAGAAACAACTTCGACTTTTACCCACTTGCTGTAAATGTTGTCGATGACATCGCGGTTTCCGGTCTCGGTGATTCTGACGGTCGAGCCTTTTTTGAGGGTGACAAGGACTTTCGATTTCAAATCTGAGGAAGAACGAAGCCGCAGATTGTCATTCAATGTCTTTACGCAGTTGATGTTGAGGTTGTCCATCTTTTTTGTGTGTTTTGCCCCATTGAAAATGCAGTAAAAATCGTAATACAACTCGTAGCCTTTTTTGTTGTTGATTCTATCTATCTCTTTATCTGTTAATGGAGTAAGAAAGCCTTTGCTCTTGTCAAACAAATCCTGATAACCTTCCTGGACTTCTAGCTGTGAAAATTCCTTTTCGTAGTGCTTCATCTTTTTTGCGTTGTCAACATGAATCCATGCATAGTTTTTTTCATCGCAAAAACTTTCAAAATTATCTTTTACAAGGAGCCAGTTCCCGTATTCGCCATAAACAGAAAGCCCGATTCCAGGCATGATTCTGTAACCGCCGACATCCTTGTATTTATTGTGAGAATCCTTATATATGCGGTTTGAAATGTAATAATCGCTGTTCTCGTCAGGCTCCATATAAGTGATATAAACCTTGTCCGTGATAATGCTGTAATATGTTTTTATAAACTGGGCATTGCGGTAGTAAACTTTTTCGCCAGCTTCTGGAGAATGTCCCTTAAAATCATTGCCGTATCCTTCAAGTATGAGTTTCGCGGAATAATCGATATGGGGAACTTCTTTTTCTAAGCCTTCCACAGTCGCCGTGAGCGGTTTTCCTCGTTTTGATTCCATATAGAGCTTTCCGCCTTTTATGCTGAAATTTCCCTTGTCGATTTCATTTGTCCAAGCTTCGTCATAGCACATCCATTCATAGTATTGCGAGGATTCATCATAATGAAATTTGATTTCCTGCCAGTCCAGAGCACCGGATAAAGAAAAAACGCGCTCATTCTTATAGAAATAGTTTTTCAGCTGCTCATCAGTAAGTGCGCATACAGGAATTGCAGTCGCAAATGCAAACAGCCCGAAAATCAAAATCCGTGCAAAAATCTTTTTCATGTTTTATTTCTCCTCTTTACGAATTCTTTGCTTGTCTGAGCGAAATGTAAAAATCAAGGCGTTCTGTTAAAGCTTTTGCAAACAGCGTTTCCATTGCGCCCAGATTGTGCTTGATGTGATACTCATCAAAAGCGTCGTAATAAGAACGGCGGTCGGCAAACTTTATGTTGATTGGCGGAAATCCTGCTTTCATTGTAAACGGTTTCTTTCATTCGCGTTTCAGCAAAAATTGCCGCTGGCACAAAAAGAGCAAAAAGCAAAAATGTTACAAAAGTCTTTTTCATTCTGAATTTCTACTAAAAACTTCGCCAAACTAAACGGATAATTTGTATAACATAAAATAAATAAATAGTGCAGAAAGAAACTAAGCTTGCCATTCCTACTGCGCTTGAAATTGGATGAATAATTTTTCCACAACGGTATTTGCTTGATTCTGCTCGCGGCATTAATGTTATGATAAATGAAACAATTGGAATTGCGATAAAAAAGCCTCTTTTGCCAGCATCATGAATTCGGCGGACTCCGACACTAATAATTGCAGGCATTATAATAACTGAAAATATGCAAAGAATACTCTGTAAAAAATTATGAACGCTAAATTCGTAATTTGTACGAATAATATTAGATAGAACAAAAAGAAGGCTTTGTATCACAGCACAGAATAAAATGAAGAACCAATATTCAGCCCGGCTTGCACAGCCTTTAAATGAAAACGATTTT
>CADCRJ010000131.1 GCA_902803735.1 uncultured Spirochaetaceae bacterium | reverse complement strand
TTTTTGGTGGCGTTGCCGATGATTTTGAGCAAAGCGGTCGGGCGACAGACATGGCGATGACAGACACCTTTGCGTTTGATGACTCTTATATGGACGGTTCCACACGTTTGTCAGACCTGGAAGAAAATCTGCACATAAAGCTTGAGTCCGATATAAATGAAACTCTCGCTGGTTATATTTGCGAAAAGCTTGACCGTATGCCGTATGTTGGCGACCATATTGAAGTTGGCGGCTATAAATTTGAAGTGCTGGAGATGGACGGGCTCCGAATAAGTCAGGTTCATTGTACAAAAGACTATGGAGATGAAGAGGACGATTTAGATGTTTGATTTTATATTTGGCATTTTGCTTCCGTCCATTATTGTCGTACTCCTTGTTGGCGTTGTTGCGTTTTTTGCTTCAAGCGAGACTGCGTTTTTGTCAATTACAAAGTTGAAGCTTAAGCAAATGCTCAAAAATGACCCAGCTGATAAAATCAATACTCCTGCTAAGAAAATCGCTTTTTTGAAGAAAGACACGGACAAGCTGCTGTCTCTGATTCTTATCGGCATTAATTTTGTTACGTCCCTTGCCTCTGGACTTGCCGCTATGGTTGCAATTCATATTGCGGGTCAGGCAGGCTCCGCGTATGCCACCGTGATTATGGTCTTTGTGCTTATCATATTTGGTGAGATTCTTCCAAAAACGTTCAGCGCAGTAAATCCAATACAGGCAGCCTCTGCCTTTGCAGGACCTCTCATTTTTCTTGAAAAGGTTTTGTTCCCTATTGTCTGGGTATTTGCCAAAATATCAGGCGGAATAACGTTCTTGTTTAATATTTTGTGGAAGAACGACAAAAGCCTTATTACTGAAGAAGAGCTAAAATCCCTTATTGATGTGGGCGAGACAGAGGGAACAATAGAGCATAGCGAAAAGCAGATGCTGTACAAGATTTTTGATTTTACAGATTTGCATATCTATGACATAATGCGGCACCGTTCGCTAGTAAAGTACATTCCGCTTGATGCGACCTATGACCAGGTTGTTTCTATTTTTGAGGAGACAGGATTTTCTAGGATTCCTGTCTGTGATGGCGGTTTTGAGAACGTTTGCGGATTGGTCTATTACAAGCATGTTCTGATAAAATCTCGGTATCGCGATGCTGAACGCTTTGTGAGTAAATGTATGCGGTCTGCTGTTTTTGTTCCTGAAACACTTATGGCTACGGAACTTTTGAGCAAATTCAAGAAGGAGCAGGTTAATTTTGCTATTACTGTAGATGAAAACGGCTCCAACTCAGGAATTGTCACAATGGATGATATAATGCGGGCTGTGTTCGGGCAGAGCGTACATGAAGATTCCGTTGATATTCCGCCAGAAAACAGAATACGCCCCGTCTCTGCCGTGGAGTACCTTGTGCCTGGCGATATGCGGCTGGATGACCTAAATCCCTTGCTAGATCTTGACTTGGATAGCGAAGACTTTGATACTCTCGGCGGCTGGCTTCTTGACAGGTTTGGTGTCTTGCCGGAGGTTGGCGAGACTTATAGCCTTGACGGTGTTTTGTACAAAGTAGAGGAACAAAGCCAGCGGCGTATACAGACTGTGCGTATAACGCTTCCTGTTCCGTTGCGCTGACTTTTACAGGCTGTTTATCACGTTTTTTGGATAAAAGCCGCAAGCATTTCGGAGGTTTGCTCAATTCCGAGAGTCGTTGAATTTACTAGCAAATCGTAGATTTTTCGGTCTCCCCAGCAGTCCTCTGTGAATGTGTTGTAATGGTTTGCACGACGTTTGTCTACTTGCTGGACAATCCTTCTAGCATCCTTTTCTGGTATGTTGTAGTGCTCTATTGCCCGCTTAACCTTCGCGTCTAAATCTGCATAGATAAATATATTCAGCAAATCTTTTGAGTCAATCTTGTCTGATGTCCTTAAAATGTAGTCTGCACAGCGACCTACTATGACGCAAGGCTTTTCTGCGATTGAAAGGATTACTTTTCGCTCTGCGTTGAATACTTGGTCTGCCAGCGGCAGGGTCTGTGTTCCTAATTGCTGTGATGAGGAGCCGATTGCAGATGTTCCTGCATAGGTTGTGCCAAGCAGCAGGTTGTAAAGCCATCCAGAGGAAATATTTTGCTCTGTTTTTGCAACAAATTCTGCTGAAAGCCCGCTTTCTTCTGCTGCTAAATCTATAATTTCCCTGTCGTAAAAATCGTATCCTATCCGTTTTGCTACTTCTCGTCCGATTACTCGTCCACCAGAACCATATTCACGACTTATTGTGATTATTTTTTTCATGTTAGACCTCCGATGCAAAAAAAACAGTTGCTCAAAAGAAAAATTTTGAGCAACTGTATTATACCATGATTTTAAAAAATCTGTAAAAAATCTTTTTGTAGAAAACTTTGCCCTTTACTCCTCAGGCTCGGCTAGTGGGTCTACTCCAAAAATGCTGTTCAGCTGTTTTCTTGTGGCTTCCATATCCTTTTGGTAAGGGGCTGTAAACGTAATCTGCTCCCCTGTCCTTGGGTGCTTTATTGAGAGCTTGTAGGCATGAAGTGCGAGTCTTGACAAAAGCGGGCGTTCCTGTGTTTCATCCCCGTTCCAGCGTTTTTTTAGCTCGCTCAGAAGAACTGGATGCTGATTGCCGCTGTATAGCGGGTCGCAGACAATGCTAAGACCTAGACTTGCCAGATGCACGCGTATTTGGTGCGTTCTTCCTGTGTGTGGCTTTGCTTCAATCCATGTAAACGGACCTGCCTTTCCAAGATTTGTAAAATCTGTTAAGGCTGGTTTTCCGTAACGTTTGCTGATGATTGTCCTGTGCCGAGAATCCCCGTCTGGCTGTAAGCTGGCATCCACTCGCTGTGTTTTCCACATAGGGTAGCCGCGTACGAGACAGTGATAAGTTTTTTCAACCTCACGGTTTTCAAATTGCATTGAAAGATTTCTGTGAACGTCTGCATTTTTTGCATAAATAACGCAGCCAGACGTATCCTTGTCAATTCTATGGACTGCGAACAATTTTCCGAATTCTTTTTCTGCCTCAATGTCTAGGCGTGGAGCATCCTCGTCATAGCGGTCTGCCGCAATTAAAAGTCCTGAACGTTTGTTAAGGACGAGAATGTCATCATCATTGTAAATTACTGTATAATCGGGTGTTGTCTTCATTCCTCCAGTATAGCAGAATGTTCCGAAAATGTAAGTGCCAGCGGCAAAAGCTATTTTTGACCCTAGCTAAAGTCAATGTCCATTGCAATCTGGAACGTGAAATCAGGAAATAAATTCCTCAAATGCTCATGGACTTCATCGTATACTTGGTTGCGGTTGGGAGCCTCAAAGCTTACGACCATATCAAAGCGAATAGTTTTTCTTTGCTTGTCCAGATAAAAACCGTGGGACTGAACGACGTACTTGTGTGTAAGGCAAGCCCCATAGACTTTATCACGGATTTCCGCACTTTCGTTAGTCTTTGTGTTTACTGAGTAAACGCCGATTGCTGTCAATACGACGTGATGCTTTTCATAGACTTTTTCTGTAATCGAGCGAGTCAACTCGTCCAGCTCGTCAACGCAAAGCGTGTCAGGAACTTCAATGTGAACGGAGCCTGTGTAAGAGTTTGGCCCATAATTATTCAAGATTAAGTCATAAGCACCGTTTACAAGGTTGAACTCTTTTATTGTGGATTTTATGCCTCTTACAAGAGAAAAGTCCGCACTTTCGCCAAGAATCTTTGAGACTGTTTCTCCGAACATTTCAAATCCCGCTTTTATGATAAAAAGTGAAATTATCGCGCCCAGCCATGATTCAATGGAAATGCCTTTCCACAAAAAGATAAAAGCCGCCGCAAGGGTTGAAGCTGAAATTATTGAGTCGAACAAAGCGTCCTGCCCTGAATTCTCTAGGGCATCGGATTTTGTCTTTTTTCCCATCTTTTTGACGTATAAGCCCAATGCGATTTTTACTATGATTGCGCTTGCCACAATTATTATTGTTACGGTGCTGTATTCGGGTGTTTGTGGCTTGAATATTTTTTTGACAGATTCTACGAGTGATGTAATTCCTGCATAAAGAATTAGTACCGAAATAATCATTGCACTAAGGTATTCAACGCGCCCGTATCCAAATGGGTGTTTTTTGTCAGGTGATTTTGCGGCGAGTTTTGTTCCGACAATTGTAATCAATGACGAGGCTGCGTCCGACAGATTATTCACGGCATCAAGAACTATCGCGATAGAGTTCGACATCAGTCCGACCGTCGCTTTGAATGCAGAAAGTGCTATATTTGCAATAATTCCAATCAGACTTGTCTGGATAATCTGTTTGTCTCGTTCGGAAGTCCTCGTATAAGAGAAGCTTTTCTTGTTTTGCTTAGGCTGTTCCATGAAACTTATTATATTGTGACTTTTTGCAAAAAGCAAACTGGAGCTTTCTGACAAATTGACAGAAAATGTCATAATAGGTTACATTTATAAAATTGAAATTCGTTACGTAAAGTTCGATTATTGCAGAATAAGAAATTGCGTTATACAATTATAAAAGGCACTTTGCCTATTTTATGAGGAGAAAAACATGGCTGTAATTAAACCGATGGTTCGCTCAAACATTTGTATCAATGCTCATCCGATTGGATGTGCCCGTGATACTGAGCATCAGATTGAATATGCAATCGCCCAGAAAGCAAAACGTGGGGTTAAAACCTCAAAAGAGGGCGGATATGCACCAAAAAACGTGCTTGTTCTTGGTTGCTCAACAGGATACGGACTTTCAAGCCGAATCACGGCAGCTTTTGAATACGGAGCAGACACAATCGGCGTTTCTTTTGAAAAAGAGCCAACAGTTACCAAGGGTGGTACTCCAGGCTGGTACAACAACAAGGCTTTTGACCGTGCTGCTCAGAAGGCAGGTCTTAAAGCAAAGACTTTCAATATGGATGCTTTCAGCGATGAGTGCCGTCAGGCTGTAATTGACGAAGCAAAAAGCTGGGGTGTCAAATTCGACTTGGTTGTTTATTCTCTTGCTTCACCAGTCCGCACAGACCCAGATACAAAAGTTCTTTACAAATCAGTAATCAAGCCTGTTGGTAAACCTTATGGCGGTTATGCGATTGACATGATGACTGAAAAACTCAATACGCTTGAGGCTCAGCCAGCTGAAGGTGACGACATTCCGAACACAGTAAAAGTAATGGGCGGCGAGGACTGGGAACGCTGGATAAAGCAGCTTTCTGACGCTGGCGTAATTGCTGAGGGATGCCGTACAGTTGCTTATTCGTACATCGGACCGAAATACTCTCAGCCAATTTACCGAGAGGGAACTATCGGCGCTGCAAAAAAGGATTTGGAAGCTCGTGCAAAGAATATTGACGCAGCTCTCAAGAAGATTGGTGGTGCCGCTTATGTTTCTGTTAACAAAGCACTTGTCACACGTTCAAGCTCTGTAATTCCTGTTATCATGCTTTACCTTGGCGTTTTGTTTAAGGTTCAGAAAAAGGCTGGAACACACGAGGGTTGTAAGGAGCAGATTGACCGTCTCTTTGCAGAACGCCTTTACACAGCAGACAAAAAAGTTCCTGTTGATGAAGAGGGTAGAATCCGTATTGATGACTGGGAGCTTAAACCAGAGATTCAGGCAGAGATTGACGAGCACATGGCTGTTGTCAACGAAGAGAATCTCCGCGAGCACATTGATATCGACGGAATCCGCAAGGACTTCCTGAACATCAACGGCTTCGCTGTAGATGGCGTAGACTACAACAAAGACATAACTGATATGACGTCTATAGATTAACTTTTTGTACCGCAGAACGCGGTGCAAAAGCGGGCTTTTATATAGCCCGCTTTTTTTATATACTTATTGCATGATTCCTGAAGAAAAATCCTATTATTCTGATAAAATCCGAGCCATAGACGCAAAAGTCGAGGCTATAAAAATCGCTTTCTCACCTCTTACCTTTCAAGCCGTACGTGCTCTTATTGAGCTGGGCTTGTTGCAACGTATCTCTGATTCAGGCGATAACGGCATTACCGCAAAGAAACTGGCTGCAGATTCTGGCATAAGCGAGTACGGTGTAAGCGTTCTTACAGAAATAGCTCTCGGTCTTGGTATATGCAAGTGGATTCCTAAATCCGCAGAAAACGCCGAAGAGAGACTTGTTCTTGGAAAAATAGGCTTTTTCTTGCTCGAAGATGAATGCACGAGGGTTAATTTTAATTTTACCAATGATATTTGCTATAAAGGTGCTTACAACCTGTTGGAATCAGTAAAAACAGGTAAGCCCGATGGTCTAAAAGTCTTCGGCGAGCAATGGACTACTATTTATGAAGCCTTGTCCAGCTTGCCTGTGCGTGAAAAAAAATCTTGGTTTGAATTTGACCATTTTTACTCTGATATAGCGTTTCCTGAGGCGTTGCCAATCGTTTACGCAAAAAAAACCGCAAAACTTCTTGATATCGGCGGAAATACAGCAAAGTGGGCAATTGCTTCCTGCCATTACGATTCCGATGTTTCTGTTACAATCGTAGATTTGCCAGGACAGGTCGCCGTTGCCGAGAAAAATGCCTCTGAGGCAGGTCTCGCAGGCAGGATAAACGCAGTCAGCGGCAATATCCTGGACGAGAGTACGAGGCTTCCGTCTGGGGCTGATGCTGTGTGGATGAGCCAGTTCCTTGACTGCTTTAGCCTTGGACAGATTACTAAGATTCTGCGTAAAATCTGGAATAGCGTCGATTCCGATTGCGACGTTTGGGTTCTTGAGCCGTTATGGGATATGCAGAAGTATGAAGGCGAAGCATTCGCTTTGCAGGCTACTTCCCTTTATTTTACTTGCATGGCAAACGGAAACTCAAAAATGTACAGGTTTGGCGAGCTTACGGCTGCAATTGAAGCTGCTGGCTTTAAACTGGTTACGGCACATCATAACCTTGGTTCTAATTTTTATTCCTTGCTCAATTTTAGGAAAGCCTAGCGATGAAAAAGCCTGTTTTTGTTGAGAAAATCTCTGTATGGCAGCCATCGCCAGAAAATCCGCAGGAAATGCCAAAACTTTCTTATGTGGATGCAATGTTCAAGCGACGATTGAGTCAAATTTCAAGGATGACGATTGAAGTTGTGCATGATGTGCTGGAGTCCGCTCCGAACGCACCTTTGGTTTTTGCTTCTGTTCGGGGGGAGCTTTCTCGTCAGCTCAAGATAAACAAGGGTCTTGTAGAAGATTTTGAGATAAGCCCAGCTCAGTTTTCTATATCTGTGTTTAATACGCCTCCAGCCGTTGCGACAATTGCCCTTGGCATGAAGGCTGGTTATACGGCGGTTTATCCTGCCAGCGGAAAATTCAGAGACGCATTGATTGCGGCGAGCGTGCCAATACTAAGCGGGCACAGCGAGAAGGTCATATTTGCTTATGCAGACGAATATATTCCTGACGAGTATGCGGAAATTTTTGAAAAGAATGCTGGTGTAAGTGACAGAAATGCCTTTTCTTTTGCCTGTGTGTTATCTGGCAAAGGAAAAGCCTTGAACGAGCTGAAAGACTTTGATTTTAGCTCACCCAAGGCTTTTGCAGAAAAGTTCAAAAAATTGCTTTTGTAATTTACAAGTTGTGATTCTTATTTTGTGGTCTGTGCGTAAATTCCGTATGCAGCACCGCCTATCCATGAAACGACTGATACAGGAACTGTTATTATAGTTCCTATAACGCCGACAGTTGAGGCTGTCTGGTTTGCATCAGCTTTTGCAGACAGATTTACGGAAAGCGTGTTGTCATATTCAAATTTATCTTCTGAAACAACTTTTACCTGTTTGTTTTCTTCTGAAAATACGTTTGAAGTCTCTGTTTTAAGCGAGTTTACGGTTATATGGTTGTTCGTACCCGAAACATGGAATTCTGGATATGTCTTTACTCTGTTTGCTTCCTTTGCTTCTGCTGCCTTTGTCTTTGCTCCCTTTACGTCAGGCATGAGCCACGAGACACCCCCTCCTGTGGTCGCAGAATATCCTGCAATAAAGTTGACGACCGCATATCCTGAGCATTTGAGCAGGTTCCATGTAGTGGCTCCTGCAATGACACAAGGCTTACCAAGCACTTGATATGTTATGAAGGACTTATTGAGTTTGCTCTCGACCTTTATGTTCTCCATCGACTCGACTGCTTTGAGCGTCTCGCCGTCTTTGTCTTCTGCTGTTGCTGCTGCAACCTCTTCATTTGTCTGATTAAAACCGTCCATGAAGAATTCATTTATGCTTTTTCCTGTAAGCTCCGTGAATTCCTCATCGGTGATGTAAGTCTTTAAATTACTGTCTTTTTCATAATTGCCGTTTAGGGTCAGAATATCTTTTTCTGCCAGTAGATTATTGTCACTGTTGTATAGCTGAATGTGCATGGTTTCATACTTACTGTCAGAGGTCTTTAAGGTTGTCGTGGAGATTTTTATATCATCAATTTGTGTTGTATGATAATATTTGGAGCTTGTGCCAACAACCTTGTCGCCCTTTTTGAGCGTCGCAGACTCTGCCTGTAATACGTCATTTTCGTAAAGCTGGTAAGAATCCCTGATATATTCAGTTGTGGAGCAAGATGCTAGGACTGTGCCAAATAAAAAACAAAATATTGATAAATAGAATGAATTATTATGTTTCATTAAAACATTGTAGCATAGTCTTAATTATAAGTAAAATTTATAATACAATAAAATTTAAGATTTTAGAGATTTTAGGGAGAAAATAAGGCTTGCTAAGAAAATATTTTGACACTTTTGTTGATTTTTTTTCCTATTCCGTCCATGTTTTTCTAAAATTCTTTGTTTTCGTGATGTTTGGAATCATGAGTTTTCTTGTTTCTGTAACCTTGTTTCCTTTTTTGCGGATTTTTGTGCATCCAAGAGAAAAATTCATGCGTTTGTGCAGAAGAATACTCTCGCTGGGGCTTCGCGTTATGATTCGCATAAGCTGTATTCTGGGAGTTATAAATGTACAGGTGTCTGATTTAAAAAAGCTCCGTTCGCTAAAATCCGCGATTGTTGTCGCTAACCACCCGTCTATGATAGATTCTGTGCTTCTTGTGTCTTTTTTGCCGTGTACTGATTTTATCGCAAAATCCTCGCTCAAAAAAAGCGGCGTGCTTGGCTTGATTGTAAGCAAGCTGTATATCCCAAATTCTATGGAATATAATGCTCTGATTGAGCGGTGCAAAGAGAATTTTACTGCGGGCGGAACCCTCGCTCTTTTTCCTGAAGGTACGCGGAGTCTTGCTTCTGGGCAGCGACGCTTCAAGAAAGGGGCTGCCCGCCTATCCCTTGCCACTGGCTGCCCTATTGTTCCTGTTCACATTGGAGGTAATGACAAGAGAGGGCTTCGTAAGCACGATAATTTTATCTGGCTTCCAAAAGAGAAAACTTACAGATATGTGTTCACGGTAAAGGATTTAATTTATCCAGATGAATTCAAGAACCTGCCAATGCCTATTGCCGCAAAGCATTATACAGAAAAGATTCGTCAGATTCTTGCCGATTAGCATTTTTAATTGGATTTGACTTATATTCAAGAATCCCTTATCTTATAGGGAACTTAATTATTGAAAGGAAGTTTTGAATGGCTGATAAAAGCGAATTGAAGCAGCAGATAAAGGAATGTATCATTTCATCCCTTGAACTGGAAGATATAAAGCCTGAGAATATTGTAGACTCTGAACCTTTGTTTGGAGAGGGGTTGGGGCTTGATTCGATAGACGCTCTGGAACTAGGCGTTGCTTTGAAAAAGCGTTTTGGTGTTAAATTCAATGCTGAGAATGCAGAGACCCGCAGCCACTTTGCATCTGTTGATGCTCTTGCGGATTATATTTCATCTGAGCTTTCTAAATAGGAGTGGCGTATGACAAAAGAAGAATTTTATCCAATTTTGAAAAACATTCTTATCAATGATTTTGATATTGACGAGAACATTGTAACTTTGGAAGCTGAGATTGAGAACGATTTGGATTTAGATTCAATCGATTCTGTTGATATGATTGTAAAACTAAAGCCTTACCTTACAAAGAGCATTGAACCAGCAGTCTTTAAGTCTGTAAAAACTGTTCAGGATGTTGTTGACGTATTGCAGCCTTTGACTTGCTAGCAAGATAAAAACTTGCACCTTTTTGCATGAAGCTTTTTTTTAAGATATTTTTTTATACTGCCTCGCTTGTTTATCCTCTGGTCGTGTTCTTAAGTCTTGTAATTCTTGATGTACCAGTACGGATTTTCTCGTTGTTCGTTATTTTTGTTGCTCTTGTATATATATTGGCTGCAACGGCAAATTCAAAGAAAAGTCCTGTAAAACGGAGCAATATAAAGCTGTTTGTTTCGGCTGGTGTTCTTTTTACTGGCGGGGTTGTTTGCCTGCTCACAGGTCGAACGCTTTTTATAAAGCTTTATCCTGTAATTATCAACGGAATTTTTTTGTTTACCTTTGGTTCAACTCTTTTCTGTCCGCCGAACATATGTTTCCGTTTTGCGTGCTTGCAGGATAAAAAGCTTGCAGCCTCTTTGGCTTCCCGCCGTGTGGAGGCATACTGCAAAAGAGTAACTCTCATTTGGTGCTTGTTTTTTATTTTGAATGGAAGCATTGCCCTGTATACGGTCTTTTTTGCAGGGGATAAGCTATGGTCCTTGTATAACGGAGGAATTTCCTACGCCTGTATGGGAATCCTTTTTACGATAGAATTTTTGGTTAGGAGAGTTGTAAATTCAAAAATGCCAAAAGCAATTCCGATTTCTAAGTTCAATGCTTATTCTCATCCTATGGACATGGTTATGTGCTATGAGCACAGATGGTCTGATGGGCATTATTTGACATGGAGCGATTTTCTTTGGGATAGTGCAAAAATAAGAGCTTTTATCCGAAAACATGATGATATTGACAGATGGATTCTTCATTGCGAGGATTACTGGTTTTTTATGTGTTCCTTTATTGCTCTTTTGCAATGCAATAAAGAAGTTTTGCTTACAGCAAACATAAGCCCTGTCTTTATCTCTGAAATTAGAACCGACAAAAACACGGGATTTTTGACCGACCGCCGAAAAGTTGACGGAAAGCCGATTCATGATGCGTATTTTATTTCTGATGTCCTTGCTAATGAGGATATCCCTGCTGATACAGAGCTTGAGAATACTCCTGCTATCGTTGCGGATGATACAAAAATTGTCATGTATACGTCTGGCTCCACAGGACATCCAAAAGCCGTAAAGCAGCGAATGACGGAGTTTGAGGAGGACAATGCCTTCATTATCTCCAAGTGGGGCGAGGAATTCCTTAGCCGCCGTCTCTGTGCTACTGTAAGCCAGCATCATATCTACGGCTTTTTGTTCACGATTTCCCTGCCGTTTGCGCTTGGAGTGCCGTTCAGGCGCACTCGCATAGAGTTTCCTGATGAATTCAAGAGCCTTGATGATGATTCTTACATGATAATTGCGGTTCCTGCGTTCTTGAAGCGCACGAATATGGAGCTGGAAGGCGAAAAGCTGCCCCTTAAGTCGCCGTGGATTTTTACTAGCGGTGGCGTTCTTTTGCCAGAGGTCGCAAAGGAGACTGATTCTGTGTTCGGATTCTGGCCTGTCGAGGTCTATGGCAGCACAGAGACTTCGGGCATTGCATACAGACAGAGTAAGAATGGCTTGGAATGGACACCTTTTGACAATGCGAAAATATGGAAAAATGAAAACGGCTGTCTGACGATTATTTCGCCGTATATAAAAGACCCTTCAGGCTTTGCAACGGGAGACCTTGTTGAGATACATGATGACGGAAAGTTCCTGCTCAAAGGCAGGACAGACTCAATTGTAAAAATCGAGGAAAAGCGTATAAGCCTTACCGAGGTTGAGAACCGAATACTGAATACAGGTCTTGTCGCAGACTGTTCTGTTGTTCCTATGAGCGACAGGCGTCAGTATCTTGCGGCTGCAATTGTTCTTAATGCTGACGGAAAAGAAAAATTCAAAGATACGGAAAAATATCTGATAAATAGATTTTTTCATGATTATTTGCTCCAGTTCTTTGAGAATGTTGTAATTCCAAAAAAATGGCGTTTTCTCGAATCTATCCCTGCTGATGTGCAAGGAAAAAAGAAAAAGCCTGTTATACAAAAGCTTTTTGCTCCTGCAAATGCACATGGAATCCCTGCAGAGATTGTCTTGCGGCGTACTGATTCCGAAGTGGAGCTTGAAGTTGAGATTCCTAGGACAAGCGATTATTTTGACGGGCATTTCCCTGATTTTAAGATTTTTCCAGCCGTTGCCCAAATAGACCTTCTGGTTCATTTTGTTCAGCGTTATTTTGGACTTGATTTGGCTGTTCCAGAAATAAAGCGTTTTAAGTTTAGTGACAAGATTCTGCCAGATTCTGTTGTCGTTTTCAGAATCTCTTATGACAGCATTAAGAAACAGGTCAGCTTTAAAATCTCTGATTATTCAGAAATCGTGCTGTACTCGTCAGGGAGTTACAAAGTTCTATGACAAAAGAAAGTTTGAAAAATGCAATCCTGATACCTGTTTACAATCATGGTAGGGCTTGTATGGGCGTGGTTGATTCAATCGCCCCTTTTTGTAATGAAAATAATGTGAAGATTATCCTTGTTGACGATGGTAACGGAGCCGAGACGAAAGAATGTCTTGCTCAGATTGTGCAGAAGCATGAAAATCTTGTCTCTTTGGTGACGCTCGAAAAAAACATGGGCAAGGGGCTTGCGTTCAAAGCTGGTATTGAGCGAGCCTTTGAGCTTGGCTTTACCCACGTGTTGCAGCTTGATGCCGACGGTCAGCATGATATGGGCAGGTGCGGCTTCTTTTTTGAGAAGTCACGCGAGATGCCAGATGCTTTGATTTGCGGCTATCCAGAATATGACGAGACGGCTCCAGAACACAGAAAGGGAGCACACAAGTTTGCAAATCTCTGGTGTGCGATTGTAACATGGAAAAAAGGAATCGTTGATTCTCTTTGCGGATTCCGCATTTATCCAGTAGAGACAGTACATCGTTTTTTTCAAAGGCACAGTACCGACAGCAGGATGGGCTTTGATATAGAGATACTCATCCGCCTTATCTGGAAAAAAGTTCCGTTTGTATTTTATCCTGTAAAAGTCACATATCCTGTGGACGGAATCTCAAATTTCAGGGCGTTCAGGGATAATGTCCGCATTTCATGGGTTTTTACAAAGATGTGCATTGGAATGATTTTTTTAAGTCCTGTATTTGCATTCCGTCTTGTTTTTGATAAAAAGAACTCTTAACGGTGCTGTTGTTTTTTAGGATTTTGTAATGAAGTGGTTCGAGCGTAAACAGAATAATGTAATAGGCTTCAAGCTCATGTTCTTGTTGCTGGCTTTTTTTCCGCCAGTATTCATGCGCTTTTTAGCCCTGCCAATAGGATTTTTTTACTGGATATTTTCATTAAAAACAAGGGCTGCCTCAAAAAAATACCTTGCTACGCTTTTTTCATTTTGCGGCTCAAAAAACAAAGGCTCTTCCTTGAGACATTTTGTCTCTTTTGCCTTGAACCTTGTGGAGAATATGCAGAGCTGGGCTGGTAAATTCTCGTTCAAAAACGTTCATTGGCAAGATGATGACGTTGGCGATTTGGTTCAGAATATAAACTCTGGACATGGAACCGTAGTTGTGATATCCCATCTCGGAAACGCTCAGATGCTCAAAGCCTTGGCAAGCATAGGCGAGTCTGGTACGGAGCGAGATATGAGCATAACCACTATATCGGATGTAAATCTTTCAAAAGGGTTTTATGCGACTCTCTCAAAAATAAACCCAAAAGCCGCTTTTCATATCGTAAACTCGAATGACATAGGGCCTGAGACCATTATCCTGCTGCAAGAGCGCCTTGAGCATGGCGAGACTGTGGTTGTCGCTGGAGACAGAATAGGAGTCCATTCAAACAGAACTGTTGAGCTTCCTTTTTTGGGGCGTAACGCAGATTTTCCTTACGGCGTGTTCCTGCTGATTTCGCTTTTAAATGCCCCTGCTTATTTTGTGTGGGGGCTAAGGAATAAGGACATAACGCTGTTTCCTGAGTACAATATGTATGTACGTAAGAATCCCGTTGATTTTTCTGGTTCCCGTAAGGAGCGTGGCGAGAAAATTTTGCAGACGGTACATAATTTTGTAAAGAATTTAGAGGATTTATGCGTTTTAAATCCTTACCAGTGGTACAATTTTTTTGATTTTTGGAAGGAATGAGGGAGGTTTCTATGGCGGAGCGACTTGATGCTTCTTGTTTGACTTGTGAGATTACATTTAAGGTTGATTTCTTTGACTGCGACCCTATGGGAATTGTATGGCACGGAAATTATATCAATTACTTTGACCGTGCAAGAAGTGCCTTGCTTGATAAAATTGGTTACGGATATCTTGAAATGGATAAAAGCGGGTATCTTTTTCCTGTTACGGAGGTTAAAGTAAAGTATATGCGTTCTCTCCGCTTCGGGGATTTGTGCAGAGCAAAGGCTGTTCTGGAAGAATACGAGAACATGATAAGAATGCATTTTGAGCTTTACAATGCAGAGACTGGTGTTCTTACGACAAAGGGGACTGTAAGCCAGATGTGCGTTGAGGCAAAAACCAACGAAACTCAGTATGTATGTCCTGCCTGTTTTGTTGATAAGGTTGAGAACTGCATACGTGCAGGGGGATTTTGAATTCTCTTTGGAATTCATAAACCAGAAGGTTTGTAATCCCCGTAAAAGGGAGTAATTATGAAAATTTCTGTTTGTCTTTTTGGATTATTGATTCTAGGCTATGTATGTTTTGCAGATGTGTTTGACTCTCCTCTTAATACGGAGTCGGAGGCTGAATTTAAGGCACTTACAGAACGGACTTCTCGCAATAATGTTACGAAGGGTGATTTTACCCAGATAAAATCAATTTCATCTCTGAACAGGCAGATACGCTCTTTTGGGACGTTTGTCATTTCTAATTCCGATGGTATGGTCTGGAACACTCAGAAACCGTTTCCGTCCGCGATGGTATTGACTGACAAGGCTGTTACGCAAATCTCAGCATCTGGAAAAAAGACTGTTGTGGCAGAAAGTGGTAATTCGGCTTTTACTCAGTTTTCTACAGTCCTTTCTGCTGTTTTTAATGGCGACCATGACATACTGGTTAAAAATTTTCATGTTTATTTTGTTCAAAAAGACCAAGTATGGTTCGTAGGGCTTGTTCCAAAAGACTCTTCTCTAAGAGCGTTCGTCACAAAAATTGAGATGGAAGGTCAGGACTCAATAAAAAAGGTTCTTTTGCAAGAGGCAACAGGAGATTCTGTTTGCTACGAGTTCTCAAATGTTATGTTTGCACAGGAGCTGACTTCTGATGAGCTGGCGTATTTTAGATAAGCCCCTTAAAAATTCGTTTTTCTTAAAAATATGGCTTTTTTTCCATTGTGCCGTTTTTGTAATATTTCTCGCTTCGTTGTTTTTTAAGCCAAAGCTTGTTTTCTCTGCGAATCTGTTTGATATTCTGCCGATTTCAAGTGAGCTGCGAGAGGTTCAAAAGGCAGAAGCCCAGCTTAGTGAGCGTATGGGCAGGAATGTTTCTATCCTAGTGAAGTCCGAGCGTTTTGAAGACGCAAAGAACGCTGCCGAGTCCTTGTATGCGAGATGTGGTAATAGCGAAGCCTTTGAGAGCATCTCGCTGTTTGTTGAGCCTGCCGCAGTCTCTGAGATTGTGGACTGGCTTCATAAATGGCGGTTCAATTTCTTACCAGAGAAAGAGTCCAGCCTTATTTTGAGTCAGGGTGGTGCAGATTTTATCACGGATTCATTGTCCCTTGCATTTGGGGCTTTTACGCTTGGCGGACTTTCAAGACTTGATACAGACCCCTTTATGCTGTCCGAGCGTAATCTAAGGAGGCTTCTGGACGGCGGAATTGCTGGTTCATCTTCCATGGCTCTAAAAGATGATGTGCTTGCAGCTCAAAAAGACGGCTTTTGGTATGTTCTTGTGAGAGCCGTGCTTTCAAAAGAAGGGGCTTCGCTTACCAACAAAAATGGGGCTGTCAGACAGCTGTACGATATTTGTGGCGAGCTTTCAGAGCTGCATCCCGCGAGTTTTGTATTTTCTGGGATTCCGTTCCATAGCTATGAGAGCGCAACTTCTGCTCAAAGGCAGATTTCTGTGATTTCATCAGTCGGCATGATTGCTGTGCTTGTGATTTTTTTACTTTTGTTCAGAAGTCTTTTGCCTGCCGTTGTTTCTGCTGTTACGGTTGCTTTCTCCTGTTTGGTCGGTTTTACGGCAAGTCTCTTGTTCTTTAGGGGAATCCATGTGCTCACCTTTGTTTTTGGAACAACGCTTATAGGAATCTCAGTCGATTATGCGATTCATTTTTTTGTTCATTGGAAAGCGGACAGAGATGTTCGGACTGGTGCCGAAGTTCGCACAAAAATTTTACGAGGAATTGGGCTTGGCTTTGCGAGCACGGAAATTTGTTTTGCAGCTTTGTTTGTAACTCCTTACCCGCTGTTGAGACAAGTTTCTGTATTCTTGTTCTTTGGACTTTTGAGTTCATTTCTTTGTGTCATAGGAATTTATCCGATTCTAAAATTACCAAAAAAACAAAACTTCCCGTTCCAGCCTTCGCTATTTTCTGTTCAAGTTCCTCGATGGCTTAAACTTCTGATTCCTGCAGGACTTTTGATGTTTGTTCTATTTGCAGTTTTTTGTAAAAAAGACAAAATTTCAGTAAAAAACAATATATCGAGCCTTTACTCAATGTCGGATTTTTTGTTCAAGAATGAAAAAGAAGCTAATTTAGTGCTTAACACAGGAAGTTCTGGCTGGTATTTTATTGTAAAAGCTGATGCAAAAGAAAAATTGCTCGAAAGGGAACAGCAGCTTGCTTTGCTCCTTGAAAGAGCTAAGAACGAAAATAAGTTAGAGAATTATCTTTCTTACACTCAGTTTGTGCCATCTGCAAAGAGCCAGCTGCAAAGTTACGAAGCTGTTGGCTCTCTTGGTAGTGCGGTGCCAGCTTTATTCGCTGCTCTGGGGTATGACGAAAAATCCTCGGAGAGTGCTTGTTCTTTGTTTAAGGCTGAGTATGAGAATGCTAAGGGACTTATTTTTGACGGATGTCTGGAATCGCTTCCGTCTGTGCTTCGTCAGATTGTGCCGCAACTTTTTATAGGCGAGATAGATGACAGCTTCTATAGCTGTGTTCTGCCTCTTCATGTTTCTGATGCTGCGTATTTTAAGGATCTTGCCGCTGATTTGCAAGGAATTTATTTTGTAGACAAGGTTTCGGATATTTCTGCTCAGATGGATGTGCTTACGTTATCCATGATAAAGCTGCTCGCAATTTCTTTTGTGGTTGTTGTCCTTGTGCTGCTGTTTGTTTATTCGCCTGTTCGGGCGCTGAAAGTTGCTGCAGTTCCTTTGCTGGTCTTTTTTGTGACTGTAAGCATCTTGCTTCTTTCTGGAATAGGTATAAGTTTTTTTCCTGCGACTGCTCTTGTTCTGGTATTCGGGCTTGGCCTTGATTATAGTATTTATGCGGTCGAAGGCTCTGGCTCCGTTGGGACTGACGGCTATTTGAAACGATTTGCGATATTACTTTCTTTTGTTACGACGGCACTTTCATTTGGGGCTTTGGCATTGTCATCTTTTGTGCCTGTCCATATACTTGGTCTTACGGTTTTTGTTGGACTGACGACGGCTGTTCTAGTCTCGCTCTGTATTTGTGAGTGAATTTTAGGCATTAAGTCTGTGTAGGATTGAAATAAAAAATGAAAGAAAAACTTTTTTTGTTGCTTTTTTGTTTGGTTGCATGTTCTTGTGCGAGCGTTCCGCATGAATCGATTTATCCTGTTTATATTACAAATACTGCAAAGTTCAATTTGCTGCCTGCTGAGAATATTTCTTGCGATATAGACGAGTTGCAGCATATTTCTGCCGTATTCGGTTCTGGCAGCAAAAAGCGGGAAATCGAGGGGGACGCTTATGTAGTTGCTAGTCAAAATGGTATTTTGATGATACTGCTCAATGAATTTGGTACTACGATGGCGGAACTTTGCTATGATGGAAAATCCGTGCGTTTTGAATCTCCTTTGTTCCCTAAAAACATAAAAGCTGAATATGTTGTTGCTGATTTTCAATTCTGTTGGTATGATTTTGATACAGTCCGTAAGGCTCTGAGCAATATAGGGCTTGATTTTTATCGTGATGATTCTGAAAAGACTGAAACCTATATTATTTCAAAGGGAAAGAAAATTATTTCAAAGATAACGAAGACGGAAAATATGGTTCAGTATACAAATTTTCTCAGAAATTATTCATATACGTTGACTTCATCTTCATTCTGACAGGTTGTGATATGCGATTATATCTTTCAAAGCCCGGCTTGATATGTGCGGCAGGAAAAAATCCTTCTGAGTTTTTTGAAAGCCTTGTAATAGGTAGTCAGAAAGGAATTAAAAAAACAGAATGTGCTGGAACGGATTTTTTTGCGGCACGTATTCCTGATGAATGGCTTTCCCCTGTGGATGAAGCCTTTGATATGCGGGTCATCAGAATCCTTGACCGTGCTCTGGAACAGATTTCTCCTGCTGTAAACAAAGCTGTAAGCTTGTTCGGCAAAGAGCGTGTTGGGGTCTGTGTGGGGTCTTGTGACAACGGCTCTGAATGCTCTTTTGAGGCTCATAAAGAGTTTTTTGAGAATGGAGCTTTTCCTTGTGACTATAACCCTATTGTGCAAGGGGCTGACTATCCTGCTGTTTTCGTCTCAAAAAAATGGGGTATTTTGGGACCTTCTCTTTCTTTTGCTACGGCGTGCTCTTCTAGTGCCAGTGCGTTCGTAAAAGCAAGAGAGCTTATCGAGTCCGACATTTGCGATGCCGTTGTTGTTGGTGGCGTTGATATTGTGAGCAACACAGTTCTATTGGGCTTTAATTCTCTTGAAGCAATTTCTGTTGACTCTCCTACAAATCCATTGAGTGAGAATCGTAAGGGAATTACGCTAGGCGATGGTGCTGCATTCTTTGTGCTCGCAAAGGTTGATTTAGATGAGACTGGCATTGTTTTGCTTGGGTGCGGAGAGAGTGCGGATGCAAGCCACATGACGGCACCTCTTCCTGACGGTAGTGGGGCTCTTGCTGCGATGCAGGCAGCCCTGCATGATGCAAAACTTGCACCGTCTTGCATTGATTATGTTAATTTGCACGCAACAGGGACAAAGCTAAATGATGCTATGGAAAGCCGAGCTGTAAAAAAAATTTTTAATGATTATAATGTTCCTGTGAGCGGTATAAAACCTGTTACGGGACATACGCTTGGGGCTTCTGGAGCATTGGAGCTGGCAGCTTGCTTTCTTGCTGTGCAGAATCAAAAGGCACCTGTCCATGTTTGGGACGGAGTTCAGGACATGGAGCTTCCTTGCTTGAACGTTGTGTCTCAGAACTCAAAATTCCCGAAAGGTATACGAACTTGCATGAGCAATTCATTTGCTTTTGGTGGATGTAACGTTAGTTTGATAATTGGAAAAGAAGATGAAAATAATTGAAAAAGAAGAATTGATGAAGATAATTCCGCACAAAGGAAAAATGTTCCTTCTGGACAGGATAATTGACTGGAATGTTGAGAAAGGAAAAATCAGTTCCGAGACGAAAATTGACGAGAATTTCATGTTTTATGAGGAATCTGTTTCAGGCGTTTTGCCCTACGTTCTCTTTGAAATGTCTGCGCAAACGATAGCGGCACTTCTTGCCATTGCAAATGATGAGAATGAAAAGAACTCCAAGATGGGGTTCTTGCTCAGTGTCTCAAACATGAAGTTTTCAAAACCTGTGATTAATTGTGGTTCCTGCGTTGTAATCAATGCGACTCAAGATTCCGACGTGGGCGATGTTTATTCTTTTGTTGCGGATTTTCTCGTTAACGGCGAGATGTTTGGTAGCGGAAAATTTACTGTCCTTGCATCTGATGTAAAACAGGGGCATTAAAACTGAGGTGAGAGAATCATGGACAATTCTGAAAAAAAAGTTCTGGTGACAGGTGCATCTGGCGGAATTGGAAAAGCAATCGCGGTTGCTTTAAGCCGTGCTGGTTATCCTGTCGTGGCACACTATAATCGCAATGAAGGGAAAGCTCTTGACTTAAAAGCTCAGATCGAGGCTGATGGCGGAACTTGCGAGTTGATTCAATTTGATGTGACGGATCGGGCTGACTGCTTGAAAAAGCTTGGCGATTGGTCAGAGAGAAACGGTGCTTTCTGGGGTATAATCTGCAACGCAGGAATTTGTCGTGATAATGCTTTTCCTGCGCTTTCTGATGAGGACTGGGATTCTGTTTTGCATACAAATCTGGACGGATTTTATAATGTCTTGAAGCCTCTTGTTATGCCTTTGTGTCGCAAAAAGTGTGGCAGAATAATTACAATAGCTTCTGTCTCAGGTGTGATTGGTAACCGTGGGCAGACAAACTATTCCGCTGCAAAGGCTGGTGTCATAGGAGCTACAAAGGCTCTTGCTGTGGAGCTTGCAAGTAGGAAAATTACAGTAAACTGTATTGCACCGGGTTTTATTGAGACTGATATGGTAAAAGATGCTCCTGTTGAGAAAATCCTGTCTGCAATTCCAATGGGACGAGCTGGAACTCCAGAGGAAGTAGCTGCGACCGCGGTGTTCCTCTTGAGCGATGAGGCTGGTTATATTACTCGTCAAGTGATTAATGTTAACGGTGGTTTAATTTGATCTGAAAACAAAAAAAGCTCCGAAAAGGAAAATAATAATTTTTTTGCGATTTTCCCAGAAAAATTTTTTCCCCCTGGAACCCTCACCCCGCAAGCCCCCGCGGGCAGGTCAGAAAAAAAACGAAAAAAAAACGAAAAAATTTTTAAAAATAGTTGACACAAAATGAAGCGTGTGGTATATTCATTCTCACCCGCCGCCAAGCGGCAGGGCAGGACGGCAGCCACCAAGGCTTGCAGGTCCGAGAGTTTGAAAGCAAGGAATAAGTGAAGGAAGAAAGGACAGGAGGTTTTCCTCATAAGGAGCCTCCTGTGACGCAGCAGCAAAAGAATAGAACCTCCTGCGACGCGG
>CADCRJ010000130.1 GCA_902803735.1 uncultured Spirochaetaceae bacterium | reverse complement strand
CGAGCATCTCTTGATTGTCAATCTGTGCCTTTTTAGCGGCTGCCATTTCTTTAAGGGCAAACTGCTTTTCCTGTCGTTCTTTTTCCATCTCAAGATTTGCGCGCATTTCTTTCATGTTCATGTCAAGCTCGCATTTCTGGAGATACTGCTTGAGCTCTTGCTCTTTTTCTTCCTTTTCTTTTTCCTTTTCGCTGACTTTGATTTCTGTGTTTATTTCATTTTCCTTGATTATTCTCTCCTGCTCGATTGCGGCATTGCGTCTTTTGTAAATGGCATCATCCTGTTCTTTGAGAATCTCTTCTCGTGCTGCGGCTTCAAGTGCTTTTCGAGTTTCTGGCTTAGGGCTGATTCCTAGCACATTTACTGAAATCACGCTGATTCCAAGTTTTTCAATGGCTTCGTCCTGAACCAGGGCTGATTGTATTGTTCCTGCCATCTCGTCTACTTGCCGTATGATTGTTCTTACGTCCTTTTTGCTTACTTCTCTGATAACAATTGATTTGATGATGTTGTTTATACGTTTTTCAAGTGTCGCCATTGTGTTGTCGATTCTGTTACCGACCTTGCTGTTAGGTTTGTAGGAAAAATCGAACATTTTGACGGCTTCTCTGTAATTCGTAATCATGTAAGTAATTACACCCTGAACGTATACGCTCTGGTAATCGCTTGTGACAAGTTCGTCAAAGTTGAATGAGTCATCAAAGGCTGTCGTTGGAACAACTGTTATGCTTGTGTTCAGTTCATTGAAGAATACAGAAAGACCTAGGCCTTCTTTTACAATTTCTCCTTTTTTTATAACCATTACATAATCATTTGGATTAAATTTCTTGAATTTCATATTGTACCCCCTGACTTTATTCAGAAATAAAGTAGTTTATTACTACTATTTATTTTATATTAGTAGTAATAAACTACTTTGTCAATGAAATTTTTCCGTTAAGTAAGTTTTTTTGCAAGAAAATTTATATTTTAGGAAATCCTTGCTACCATAAACTTTATGCGTCGATATATTCATATTCCGCAGACATCTTGTTACTGCTTGCTGATTTCCGTTTTTCTCCAGTGGCCTTGATTTTTGGAGCAATCATTGTTCTGAAATTCGTTTTGTAAAGTTTTTTTCCAAGAATCAGCTCGTAAAGGACTTGCAAATCTGGCAGCGTGAATTTGCTGCCTATAAGATTGAATGCTAAATCTGAATGCTCGAATTTAGCTTTTAGGTTCAAGAATGATTCAATGATGATTTCAATATGGTCAAATGCAAGTAGCTCCTGCGTTTGTGGCGTTGCAACCCAGTTCTCATATTTTATCGCTCCGTTCTGGAACTTTTTTGTTTCAATTGCATAGCTTATGTTTACCCCCAAATCTTTGTTTTGAAGCGAAATCTTTTCAGGGCTTATTATTAAGTCGAACCATGCTGCGGAATCTGCGTCATCAGAACCGTTTACATGCTTTAGTTCTGAGACCAGTGCCATGTATGCAATGCTCATAACCCAAGTACGTGGGTCTCGCTCTGGTTTTGTGAATGTGTATATTTGTTCCAAGTAAACGTCTTTTAAGCCTGTCTCTTCTTCAAGCTCTCGTGCCGCAGCTTGGTATGCGGTCTCTGTTTTCCTGATGAATCCGCCTGGAAGTGCCCATTTACCAATGTATGGGTGTCCGCCTCGTTTTATCAGCAGAATCTTCAGGCAAGAAAAGTCCTCTTTTACTCCAAGTGCAAGTATGTCCGCAGTAACGGATGGCCGTTCATATTTACCAGCATTGTAAGATTGTAAAAATTCGCTTTCGGTAAGTCCGTTCTTATCCCTTGGTTCTGCCATATTGTCATACTCCTTGCGTATCTGGTGTATAGCAGATACGCAAGCATAGTATAATACAATTTTGCAGAGTTGAATATGTGAATAATTTAGATGCGTCAACTTGTAGGTAGGGCGACTGTCGAGTTTTGATTTCTGCTTGTTTTGCTTTTAAAGTCGATTTATTTCATTCCTGCGAGGGGAAAACTGTATAAACTGTATCTTTCAACAGTTTCAAAAATAATTATGTCTGGCTTAAATTCTCGCACATAATCTTTGTCATCTTCTCGAAAATAATGCCAATTGTATTCGGCTTCGGAGAAAAGAGGCGAGATAAAAGGCTCTAACGCTGTAAAAAATGAATCTCTAAAAATCAATGTCCGTGGAAGAGATGAGTCTGTGCCCTCTGTGTGCACGCCGTTTCTGCCGTCGTTTTTAAGAACTGGATATTGTTTTGAATTTTTTTCTAGTGTAAAAAACATATTAAATAAAGAAAATAATAATTTTTTTGCGATTTTCCCAGAAAATTAACCACCTGAAACCCTCATCCCACAAGCCCCCGCGGGCAGGTCAGAAAAAAAATGAAAAAAAAACGAAAAAAATTTTTAAAAAGAGTTGACACAAAATAATGCGTGTGGTATATTCATTCTCACCCGCCGCCAAGTGGCAGGGCAGGACGGCAGCCGCCAAGGCTTGCAGGTCCGAGAGTTTGAAAGCAAAGAACAAGTGAAGGAAGAAAGGACAGGAGGTTTTCCTCATAAGGAGCCTCCTGTGACGCAGCAGCAAAAGAATAGAACCTCCTGCGACGCGG
>CADCRJ010000129.1 GCA_902803735.1 uncultured Spirochaetaceae bacterium | reverse complement strand
TCTCACAGGGATGACAAGATTCGGATTGCAAGATATGCAGCATCGCTTATACAGCCTGATGATTTTGTGTATCTGGACGCAGGAACGACTACTGGCATGATGATAGATTTTTTGACCTGCCACAGGGTTGTTTTTGTTACGAATGGCTTTTCACATGCAAGGCGTTTGTCAGAAAAAGGTTATTTGACATATATCCTTGGCGGTGAGATAAAGTCATCTACTGAATCAGTTGTTGGAGAAGAGGCTATGAATTCCCTTTCTAAATATCATTTTACAAAGGGATTTTGGGGTACTAATGGAATTAGCGTTCAGACTGGTTTTAGTACGCCTGATGTAAAAGAGGCCCTTGTTAAGGAAGTTTCTATGGCTCATACAAGGGAAAAATTCGTTTTGAGCGACGTGAGTAAATTCTCTCAAATTTCATGCGTTGCATTTGCGGCTTTTACGGATGCTACTATTATAACGGCTGAATTAGGTGATAGTGCATATAGACAATATGATAATATTGTTGAGATATAGTTAAGCTAACGAATGTTAGTTTTAATATTTTTTTTCTATAAACAAGGAGGAATTATGAGAATTAAGGATTTGCTGGATCCAAGAAGCATTGAGCTTGGAGCTTCGGCAACGAACAAAGCTGATGCAATTGAAAAGATTGTTACCCTTATGGGAAAAAGCGACAGAATTTCTGATTTGGCTGTGTATCACAAGGGTGTTCTTGCTCGTGAAGAAGAAAGCACGACTGCTGTTGGAGAAGGTGTCGCAATTCCTCATTGTAAGAGCGACAGCGTAAAAACAGCTGGCTTGGCAGCGATGACTTTACCAAACGGCGTTGATTATGATGCTCCTGACGGTGAGCCTGTAAAAGTCATGTTCTTGATTGCGGCTCCAAATACAAAGGAAAATGTTCATGTTGATGTTCTGAGCAAGCTTTCGGTTCTTCTTCTTGATGAGAATTTTACAAAAAAACTTTTGGCAGCAAAGACTGTTGATGAATTCCTGTCTGTCGTTGATGAGGCGGAGACTGCAAAAGATGCCGCTGATGCAGAGAAAAACAAGGTTCTGCCAGCAGGACTGCCTAAAATTCTTGCTGTTACAGGCTGTCCTACAGGAATCGCACATACGAAGATGTCTGCCGAGAACCTGTCAAAGGCTGCTGCAAAGGCTGGTGTTTCGATAAAGGTTGAGACTCACGGACAGGAAGGTTTGCGTAATGAGCTTACTGATGAAGAAATTCGTAATGCCGCTGGAATTATTGTTGCGGCTGACATCAATGTGCCAATGGCTCGCTTTGACGGTCGCCCTGTAATTCAGGTGCGTGTGGCAGAGGGAATCAGCAAGGCTGATGAGCTTGTGAGCCGAGTGCTTAAAGGTGAAGCTCCTGTGTACCATGCAAGTGCAACTGAAAAATCAACGGCTGATAGTAAAAATTCTACAGCGAAAGGTTCTGCTCATTCTGTCTACAAGCATTTGATGAACGGCGTAACGCACATGCTACCGTTCGTTGTTGGGGGCGGAATTCTTATAGCGCTCGCATTCCTAATCGATGGTTTTGTCTATGACCTTAACACTTTGAGTCCTGAGATGAAGTCTAACTTTGGCTGTCTTACACCTCTGTCCGCATTCCTAAAAGGAAAAGTCGGCGGCGTTGCATTCGGCTTTATGCTTCCTGTTCTTGCGGGATTTATAGCTATGAGTATAGCTGACCGTCCTGGCTTGGCTTTGGGATTTGTTGGCGGTGCCATGGCTGCAAACGGAACGTCTGGATTCCTTGGTGCGTTGGTTGCAGGTTTCTTGGCGGGTTATGTTGTTCTGCTTCTTAAAAAGCTGTTTAAGAACCTTCCTGCAAGCTTGGATGGAATTAAGCCTATTCTTCTCTACCCTCTTTTTGGTATGGTCCTTGTTGGAATCGGCATGAATTTTATAGTCGAGCCGATAGTAGGAGCTATAAACCACTTGTTAAACACAGGATTGAATAATCTTGGAAACTTGGGATTTGTGCTCGGACTTTTGTTGGGCGGAATGATGGCTGTCGATATGGGCGGACCTGTTAATAAGGCTGCTTATGTTTTTGGTACTGGTATGCTGGCAGAGGGACATTATGAGATAATGGCTGCCGTAATGGTTGGCGGAATGGTTCCTCCTATTGCTATAGCAGCCGCAACTCTTATTTTTAAGAACAAGTTTACCGCAGAAGAAAGAAAAGCGGGTCCTGTAAACTTTATTATGGGTGCGGCTTTTATAACAGAGGGTGCAATTCCTTATGCTGCAAGGGATCCTGGACACGTTCTTCCTTCTTGTATTGTAGGCTCTGCTGTTGCGGGAGCGCTCTCAATGCTTTTTGGATGTACGCTAATGGCTCCTCATGGCGGTATCTTCGTGTTCCCTGTTGTAGGAAACTGGTTTATGTACATAGTGTCTTTGCTTGTTGGCTCCGCAGTAAGCTGTGTTATGCTTGGCTTGCTCAAAAAGAATGTTGAAGAGTAAATTGCTCTTTCATTGAAAAATTAAGCCGCCCTTAACGGGGCGGTTTTTTATGCATTAGCCAAAAGTTCGCGGACGATGCACGGCAATCTGCACCGTGCACCGCAGCTAGTTCGTGGCAGGCATAGCCTGTGCAATTCTTTTGACATACAGCGAGTTGCTAAAATTGCAGTGTACTGCTCTAAAGAAATTCTTGTTTTTTTTT
>CADCRJ010000128.1 GCA_902803735.1 uncultured Spirochaetaceae bacterium | reverse complement strand
TCTTGCATGGACTATCTCTACAAGAGCTGCCATTCCAGTTCCTTTTATACCTACAAAGTGGATATGAATGTTCTTAAGATTTTGTGGCAATTGAATTTTTGACATAGCAACCTCAAATGAAAAAAGCCTGCAATTCCAAGAATCACAGGCTTTCAGCAACATCTCCTAGCAGAATTGAACTGCTGTTGTCGGGATGAAAACCCGATGTCCTAACCACTAGACGAAGGAGACATATTCGCAAAGCGAATGATGAAATAATAGCTTACATTTCTTGATATGTCAATAGAAATAGATATTCTTCATGCAGATTTTATATAAATTTTTGCTCTATCATAGTTTATGATTTAATTGTATAATGAGACTATGGACGAAATTGAGAGAAATATTGCGGTTTTAATAGATGCTGATAATACTCCATATAAGAGACTTCGGGCTATTTTACAGGAAATTGCGGTTCATGGACATATTATAACAAAACGTGCTTATGGTGATTTTTCTACTGATGCTTTGAAAAACTGGAAAAATGAGTTAAACGACAATGCGATTATTCCTGTGCAGCAGTTTGCATATACGCAGGGTAAGAACTCCAGCGATATAGCCATGATAATTGATGCCATGGACTTGCTTTATACCGAGAAATACGATGCAATTGCCCTTGTTACTAGCGATTGTGATTTTACTAAGCTTGCGACCCGTCTTAGGGAAAGCCAGATTTATGTGTTCGGTGTGGGGCAGAAGAAAACACCGCCGTCTTTTGTAAGTGCCTGCGACGATTTTATTTATATTGAGAATCTTACTGCTGAGGATGATACTGGCGAGGAAGAGGCTTTGCTTGCCGATGAAAAACATCGTGCCTATAAGGCTTCAAAAAAGAAGAAAACTGGCCGAGGTTTGTTCCGCCGAAATAATTCGGATGAAATTATGACAGACAGGCAGTTCAGAAAAATCTACAAGCTTCTGAACACAGCTTACGACAAATATGCGAACGAAAGCGGATGGGCTGACGTAAGCGCGGCGGGTTCCTTTTTCAAAAGACAGGATCCAGGGTTTGACACGGTTGACTATGGCTTTAAGAAACTGACAGATTTGATAGAGTATTTTGATGATGATTTTGAGCTTAACAAGGATACTTCAAAAAGGCGTGGGGGCAGGGCGACATTCTACTATCGTCCTGTTGATAAATCCTAATTCGTGGCATTGTTTTTGCTCATAAAGTTTTCGTCGAATTCCTTTGCCGCTCCTTGCCAGGTTATTTTGCCTTGCTCAAGGAGGACTATGTAATCGCCGATGTTTTTAGCTTCCGCGATGTCATGCGTCACCATTATTCCTGTAAAAGAAAGCTCTTTTTGCCATTTACGAATGTCCGATGCAAGCTTTTTTCTGAGCGGTGCATCCAATGCACTCAGCGGCTCGTCAAATAGCACTAGTTTTGGCTTTATGATTAGAGTCCTCGCAAGTGCCACACGCTGGGCTTCGCCTCCAGAAAGAGTCTCTGGGTAGCGTTTTTCACATCCTGACCGTTCAAAATTCGCAAGATAAGCCTTTGCTTGTTCTCGGCTTTCTTTCTTGCTTATGCCCTTGCATCTAAGTCCATAACCGACATTATCTTCTACCGTCATGTGCAGAAAAAGCGAGCGGTTCTGTGCCACCAGTCCAATGTTTCGTTTCGCTGGGGGAGTATTTGTTATATCCTGCCCGTCAAGAATAATACGAGTTTTTGCGGCAGGTTTTTCAAGCCCCGCAATAATCCTGAGAAGTGTTGATTTTCCGCTGCCGCTTGGACCTACGACACATGTCATTATTCCTTTGTCAATATGTAAGGATAAATCCTCGTGGAAGTCCTGCCAGTCATGCTGTATGTTCTCTGCTGAAAAATAGTGCTCTTGCATTTGTGTTTTCCTATTCCTTGAACTTGTTTCCAATTAAAAAAAATAACGCGCAGATTAGGGCTAGAATAAGTCCTCCGCTGCATGCCGCTGAAAAGCGATAAGAGCCTGCCATCCTGTATGTAAGGAGCGAGAGCGTGTCAAATCGCGGAATTGCGAGTACCAGCGGCAAGGTGGTGTCTCCTGCGCTTATGGCAAAGCAAAATCCAATGGAGCTTATTATGCCCCTTCTTGCTGTAGGAAGATATATGCGGAATACAATATCCAAGAAATGTGGCGAAAGCATCTTTGCGCAGTCCATTGTGTCCTTTGGAATTTTTGACATTGGTGTGTGCACCTGCTTGAAGACGAAAGGCCAGAAAAGGGCGGTTTGTGCGACTATTAGCATCAGTACGGAACCCCTCCTGACGATGGACGTTATTCCGAATCCCATTACGACGGATGAAACTGACATTGGCAGTAATGGCAGAATTTGTAAGACCAGTTGCTGCAAATTGCCGCGAAAATTGTTTCTTTTTGTTATGCTGCAAATAAGGACTGAATATGTGAATGCGACTATCGTGCTGCTTATTGCCGTTAGAAATGCGACTGAAAGTGTATTTCTTAATGCTGGAAGAAAGCTTTTTAGCTTTATGAATTTTACAAAATCTTTTGTTACGAAATTTGGAAAGGCTGACACTAATATTCCGAGCAGCGGGGCAATAAAAAAAAGCCCTATGGCAACGAATAATGTGGCTGCAATGAATCTTTCCAATATATTTTTGACGGGCTGCGGCTGCTTTAGGATGCCTGCCTCGCTTTTGCTTCGAGATGATTTTGACTCAATGAATGTGTATAGTGTTGTAATCAAAATTGCCAGGATAGTCTCTGTTAAAGCAAGTTTTTGTGCAAGCGAAAAATCCATTGTGTTCCTGGCGGCCTGATAAAGCTCTACCTCTAGCGTAGTGCTTCCTACTGGGCCAAATAGGAGGACGAGCATAAAGCTGAAGAAACAGAAAAGAAATACTGGAATGCACGCTGAAACGACTGCAGGGAGAAGCTGGTACAAAGTTATTGAGAAAAAGACCTTTGTTTCGCTTGCTCCCAAAAGACGGGCGGCTTCTGATTGCTCTTCTGACAATTTTCGCCATGAGTCTGCAACAGCTATCATTACAATAGGAAAATTATAAAATCCCTGCGTTATTATTATTCCCTTAAAAGAGTAAAGAAAATCAAAAAAAATCGTATCTGTACCGAGAAGTTGCCGTAGAGCTTTGTTTATAAGACCTTGGTTACCGAATATGCTTATATATCCCAAAGCGATAATCAGGGCGGGAATGCAAAGCGGAACCGCCGACAAGGAGATGAGAAATTTTCTTCCCCAGAAAATCCTGCGGGATACAAAAAAAGCCGCCGGAATCCCAATTGCAGTTGCCAGAAGTGTCGATAATAATGCTTGCTTTATTGTAAAAATCGCAGTTTGAAAGATTTTTAGGGCTGTGGTGCTGCTATAAGTATTGAACGGCATTTCCTCTCGGATAAAAAAAGCCGCGCTCAATGGCAGCAGGAATATGAGAATCGATAGCAGGCTGATGAAGACAGCACTAAAAGCAAATAGCCTTCGTGCTGTCTGATTTAAATGGGATAGAATCACTTTTCAGAG
>CADCRJ010000127.1 GCA_902803735.1 uncultured Spirochaetaceae bacterium | reverse complement strand
TGGAAAAAAAAGGAGTCCAGATACATTGGCTGCCTGAAATAATGGACGTGGAGCCACGTTTCGATGCAGCCCTTGCAATGTGCAAAGAACTTTTATAAGGACTTTAAAATCAAAAAAGCCCCGATGCGGGGCTTTTGTTCTGTTATGCTGTAACTGATTCTGCTTCTTGAACCTTTTTAATGTATCCTGTTCGGACACAAGAATCAAAAAGTGCCTTGCTGATATAGTCTGTGGTTACATCATCATAACCGTCTTTGTCTCGGACGATGCGAACTACATAACCATCATCCATTTCACGGACGATTGTCATATAATCGCTTGTTTTAGCTCCAAAACTTTTTACAGTGTAAGTTCCCATTTTATACTCCCAAACCCTTAGAAAATAAGGTAAATTGAAATAACGCCGAAAAACTCAGCCCTTACAGTTAAATTTTCGGTTTTTCAAATTAAACATTAAGCTGTTTTTGGAGATTTCCATGATTTTTTGCGATTCCCATGTACATCTCGTTCATTGTCGGCCCCTGGCTGCTGATTCGTTCTTTAGCCAGAACAAATACCGTGCCTGCGCCGCATTTGTATTCAAAGACGAGCTGGAGTCTTGGCAGCCCAACCCTGCCGTACTCAGCTCCTTTGGAATACACCCACAGGTTTTTGCCTCAGCTGCTCCTTATGACGCTCTTTCTGAGCTGGACTTTTTGGAGCAGCTTCTTGCAAGTAATAGCATTGATGCCGTGGGGGAGTGCGGTTTTGACCTTTTTACCCCTGCGTTTAAGGCTACCCTTGAAGAACAAAAAAAATGGTGGAATTTACAGCTGGAACTTGCCGTTGCCTATAAAAAGCCTGTCGTTGTGCATTGTCGTAAGGCAATGGAGCATATTTTCAGCAGCAAACAGCTTTTAAGGGGGCTTCCTGCTGTTGTATTCCATTCATTTCCCGGTACTTTGAGCGAAGCACTTTCAATTTTGCGTAAGGATGTTCATGCCTTTTTTAGTTTTGGAAAGCCGTTGCTGAACGGAAGAAAAGCTTCTTTGCAGTGCGTTTCTTCGTTGCCGCTTGACTCTTTGCTTTTAGAGACTGATGCACCATACCAAACGCTAAAAGGCGAGTCTGCAACCTTTCCGTCCGAAATAGAGCGGGTTTATAAGGCTGCTTCTGCCTTGCGAAAAATCTCGCTGGAAAGCCTCTGCGAGATTCTTGCTGATAATTTTGAAAATGCTTTTAAACAGTCTTAATTATTCAATTGAAGAAGCCGCTTTTTTTATAGCATCAAATGCTATTTTGTATTCTGAATTCATTGTTGCGGTAAGTGCCGCTATATCGCCGTTTGCCTTGCCCCTCAGAACATCTTCCAATGCCTGACCTGCGGCGGCTAGCCGTTCTGCGCACAGCTGGCGGCCAGCTCCTTTTACTGCATGAACGTATTTTGCACCTTCTTCTTTTTGACCAGAAGCTACAAGCTCGCTCAATTTTGCTGGCTCGAATGTTGTCTCGGTTACAAATGTGTCGAGAAGTATCTTTAAAAGTTCCTTGTCGCCATCAACCAAATCCAATGCTGCAGAAATGTTAAGAATTTGTTTTTCCATAACTGTCTCCTAATATCCAATATTTGGACGGAAAACCTATTTTTTAGATTTTTCCGCTATTTGCTTGTAAAAATCATTTCCGAGTGAATCCGTGATTACAAAGCAAGGCAGGTTTTCTACATCTACAAGACGTACTGCTTCCATACCTAAGTCCTCGTAATCAATAATTTCCTGTCCTCTAATGTACTCGTTTGCGATGAGGGCTGCAATACCCCCAGGGGTTCCGAGATATACAGCACCGTATTTTGCGCAGGCATCAGTCCATGGCTGGCTTCTGTTTCCTTTGGCGAGCGTTATAAGTGCAGCCCCCCTGCTCATAAGCGATTCTGCGTAAACGTCCATCCTGCCGGCAGTCGTCGGCCCAAAGCTACCTATAACCTCGCCTTCTGGCGTTCTGGCTGGTCCCGCATAGCAGATTGGGTACTTGGTCGTGTATTCTGGGAGTTTGTTTCCTGCGTCGATGAGCTTTTGCCAGCGGGCGTGAGCGGCATCGCGAGCCACAAGAATCTTTCCAGAGAGCAAAACCCTGTCTCCTGGCTTTGTTGCTTTTAAAGAAGCAAGCAGGGCTGCAATTCCATTTTCTGTGTTAAGGTGCAGCTCGTTGCCACCTGATTTCTCGGATTTTTCATTTGCAGGGCGTGTGGCTTCTGAAAAGCCTTCCAGCTCAGCTGGGTTTGAGACTGTCTTTTCTAAATAAAACCCGTTGCTCGTGACGACAGCCCTTAAATTCCTGTGAGCGGAGCATGAGACCCCGAATGAGATAGGGCAGCTGGCACCGTGCCTTGGCAAGCGGATTACTACGGTCTCAAGTGCGAATCTGCTTCCTCCGAACTGTGCTCCGTATCCGCTGTCCCTTGCGATTTGCATGGCGATTTCTTCTAGTTCCGAATCCCTGAACACATCTTTATTCGGTGTATGAGTCATGTCGCTGTATGCTCCCATCGTGGCAAGCTTGAGCGTAAGAAGATTCTGCTCAGGACTTAAGCCGCCTGCAACGATTGCGATTGTGTACGGCGGGCAGGCTGATGTACCAAACTTTCCTAGCTGTTCTTTTATAAGATTTGTAAATCGTTCTTTTGTAAGGAATGCCTTTGTTCCTTGTATGAACGATGTCTTGTTTGAAGAGCCGCCTCCTTTTGCGCAGAAAAGCAGTGAAAGAGAGCCTTTCGGGGCTTTTTCTGCAAAAGACGGTGTTGGTGCGAGTGCCGCTCCGTTCGTAAAAATGGATATTTGAGCAGGCATATTGTTCTTTGGGTCAAATTCTTCGTAAAAGGAAGAAGGACAGCTTGTTGAGAATCTGAGCTTTTTTTCATCGTAAATTTTTGCTGTTCCCTTTGTTAGCTGGTTACTGATATCTTCTGGTATTATTGAGCCATTATTCCAGCCGAAAATGTTTGCGATTCCTGTGTCTTGGCAAAGCGGGAATTTTCCTTTTGCAGCAACTTCCGCATTTTTTAGAATGCATGAACAGACATATTTGTCGTTCTCGCTTGCATCGGGTGCTAATGCTGCTTTAATTACGTTCTCCAAGTGTTCTTTTGTAAAGGTGAAAGAAAGGCGAGAGAATGCTGCCTCTGCTATTTTTGCATAGTCTGGCTTATACTTGAAAAAATCAAAATTACTGGAATCAAAATCGCTCATATTTTTATTATACTGTTAATGTAGCTTATAGGGAATTGTTTTTCCCATTTCGCCATCAGACCTAAAATTCAAAAGCTGTTTTAAGCCTGATGTTCTTTAAATAAAAATAATGCCGAGTTTTTTAGCAATTCAAAAAACTCGGCATTATACTTTCTATATCTTAATTATTCCTGTGCAAGAATTTCGTTGTAATATTTTGAATAGTCCTTGCGGTTTTCTTTTGTGAAAGCGATTGCTGTTCTTGGGTGCTGGTTCAATAAACCTGTAATAAGGTACTGAAGGTCATATCCCCACTGTACGCCTTCTTCTCTGAGTTTGAGAATATGCTTCTCAATGAACTGGAATACTGGGTATACGTTGTATTTTGGATTGTGCAAGAAGCCGAGGAGGTTTTCCATTGAGCAGTTTCCAGCTCCTCGTCCCATTCCGTTGTAAGTAGCGTCGAGCCAGTCTACGCCGTCACCAACTGCTTCGATTGTGTTTGCGAATGCAAGCTGCTGGTTGTTGTGTGCATGGATTCCAAGCACTTTGCCGTATTTGTCAGCATATTCTTTATACATTGCGGCGATTCTTGCCATCTGCTCTGGATATATTGAACCGAAACTGTCTACTATGTAGATTGCATCAACAGGGGATGAGCCTATCATGTCGAGTGCAACGCGGATGTCGCCTTCCTGGGCTGTAGAGATAGCCATGATGTTGCAGCTTACTTCGTAGCCTTTCTTCTTAGCGTCTTCAATCATCTCGATTGCGCCTGGAATCTGGTGAACGTAGCAGGCAACACGGATTAAGTCCAACGGGCTGTTAGCTCTGTCCTGTATGTCTTCTTTGAAGTCGCATCTGCCAACATCTGCCATTGCAGCAAGCTTTATCTTTTTTTCTGCGTTGTCGCCAATGACTTTGAGAATATCATCATCGTTGCAGAACTTCCATTTGCCGAACTCTTTTACGTCGAACATTTTCTTTGAAGCCTTGTAGCCAACTTCCATATAATCAACGCCCGCAGCGATATTAGAGTTGTACAAGTCCTTTACGAATTCGTCCGTAAAACCAAAGTTGTTGCAAAGTCCGCCGTCTCGCATGGTTGCGTCCACAACGCGGACAGAATTACGGTAGCCTAGCAATGATGAAATCTCTTTCATGTGTTTATAATCTCCTGTGAAGACTCTTTGTATATAGGAATCTTCGTGTTCTTATTAATAGTTACAAAGTATAGCGAAATATTCACTATGTTTCTAGGGGGAATTTTTTTGTGAAAAATTGTTTTTGAATGCTCTTTAAGCTAGATTTTATGAGGTTTTACAGGCTTTGAAAGGCTTTTTTCCTAAAAATAAATTTTGCATAAATATTAAAAAAAATAGTTACTTTTTCAATATTTATGCATGTAAGTAAGTACCAATGGAGATTGTGTCTTTTATTTTACCTCCGAGTCTTACCACCCGATTTTGATTTCGTAAACGCGCTTTGTTTTTACGCTGCCGTCTTTCCAGTGTGTGCAGAATGTCGGATAAAAATACCGCGTAACACGACGCTCGTCTTTACTCAAAATCACGTTGCCGTCACGGTCAAAAACACGCTCAAAATCAGTTTGAAATTCTCCGTCAACAAGGATTTTTCGGATTGAATGGCGTTTTTTCTCTACCTCGTCTTCAAAATACTCAACTTCATAAATCTCCGTGTCGCAAAACCGTTTTGCAAGCGTTCCGTTTTCGTTGTATTCAAAATGCCAGACTTTGCCTTCATAATCCGTTTTTTGAATAAGTTTGCCGTTTTCATCGTATTCAGAATAAAAAACTTTCCCGTCAGGATTTGTTTCTTTTACAAAATTGCCATTTTCATCATATTCAAAAAGAGTTTCTTTTCTGTCATTAACTCGTTTGATTTCCCGCCCTTTTTCGTCGTAAAAATAATATTTATAGACTTTGCTCCAATCATTCCAAGACATAACAAGCTGATTTTTTTCGTTATATTTGAAGATTGCTCCAGTTTTTTCACTTTTGCCGTCTTTTGAAACTTTTTTCTCAAGGATTTTATTTCCGTTTTCATCGTACTCAAAAACCGTTACAGGAAAATCATATACCCAAGTCTGAATTTCTTTTACGAGTTTTCCGTTTTGGTATTCGTAAAGCGTTTTTAAGCCTGCGTTTTGAAAGCTGATTTTGTTGCCCTGCTCGTCGTATTTTGTGATTTTCACATCGCGGATAATATTCTCGATTTTGAGCGCAACATGAACCGCTCCCACAGCCAAGAGCGCAAGCA
>CADCRJ010000126.1 GCA_902803735.1 uncultured Spirochaetaceae bacterium | reverse complement strand
GGGAATATTTTTCTTTGTGATAAAGAAGACATAATAATTGACTCGTTTTACAGAAGACCCGCAAAAAATGAGACGAGCGGAAATAAATTCACTCTTCCAGTTCCAAAAGAATCAAAGCTGACAAAAGCGTTTTTTGTGCGGGACTTTGCGGAACTTGAAGAAAAAACAGGTCGGCATCTTTCGTTCAACGAGAAAGTTGAGATGTTTTACACAGAGAATGCGGCGGAGTCTTCTCTTGAATCCTTGCTGGAACAGGCAGAAAAATGGTATGAGACTCACAGGAGCAGGCTGCAGAATGCGTTGGACAGGCTCAAAGAAAAGCGGGAGTCGTTTTTGAACGCAGGCCAGCTGCGGCATCAAGGCGACTTAATTCTCTCGTATGCAGGTGACATAGATGAAGATACCCAGTTTATTGAGGTTGAGGACTGGGAGAGCGAGGGAAAGCTTGTTCGCATAAAGATTGATGGCGAAAAGACATTGCAGGAGAATGCCGCCGCTTACTACGAACAGTACAAAAAAGCCGTGAGCGGAATGGAGAACTTGGAGCATGACATTGAAATAACGGAAAAGGAACTTGAGAGCCTTGCAGACCGCTATGAAACAATGAAGACGGAGAAGAACCCTATAAAGCTGGAGCAGATTCTCCGAAAGACCCAGAAACCAAAGCAGCAGGAGAAAAAAGCTCATCCAGGTCTTGATTACACTGTAGACGGCTGGAACATCATCGTCGGGCGTGACGCGGAGGAGAATGACTCCTTGCTTAGGCATACGGTAAAAGGCTCTGATATGTGGCTTCATGTGCGTGATTATTCAGGCGGCTATGTCTTTATAAAGAATCGTCCTGGAAAAACCGTTCCGCTTGAGATTCTTTTGTATGCAGGAAATCTTGCAGTTTATTATTCAAAGGCAAGGAAGAATGGTAGTGCAGATTTATACTATACACAAGTAAAGTATTTGCGAAGAGCGAAAAATGGACCAAAAGGTCTTGTTTTGCCTACTAATGAGAAGAATCTTTATATCAAACTGGATGATACAAAACTCAGAAAATTGGAGATGCTTCAAAACGAAAATAAAATATGACAACTGATAAAACGTATGTTATCATTTTAAAGTATGACTATATAGAAGATTTGTATAAAAGTCGAAAATATAAGAAAGTCCTACGGAGAAAGGAGAACTATACGTATGCTAATTGGTAAAAGAAAAAATGGTAAGCTGTTTATTTTTATAGGCGGAATCTTAGCCACGACAGTAGTCATATTAAATCTTCTTCAAATTTTTGTAATTTCCAAGATAACAAAAACTCAGATACAGGAATCTACAGAACTTCAATACTCAGAGTTTACAAAGGCTTATAGCCTTGCAATAAAGAACAGTATAGACGAATATCTTGCTCATCTTGATTTCTATATAAATGCGGATATTGTTAATAGCGAAGATACTGAAAGAATCACGGAATGGCTCTTAAGGCACAAGGATAAACGTTCCGAGGCTTTTGACTATGTTGCTTGGGTAGATTCTAAAGGTGATTTTTTTTCTGATAATGGCTCCAAAACAAATGTTCTTGAGCGAGATTATTTTAAGGGCATAATGCAGCAGGGAAAGGATATATTTGTAGACAACCCTGTTACTTCAAAAACGACTGGTCGAACTGTAGCTCATATATGTAAGTCTGCCAAGGTTGGTGGGCGCACCGTCGGATTTTTTTGTGGCGTGCTTTCGATAGAAAAGGTGTCTGATGTTATTTCTGGTATTGATATCGGAAATCTTGGCAGCGTTGCAATCCTTTCTAGCGATGGAGTTCCTATAGCTTCGACGATTGGACGTGATGCTCTGATTGAGGAATTCAATATTTTAAAGCAGTCGAGACCATCTGAATATGCGAATTTGGAATCTCTTTTTGGAACTAGTTCAAAAAAAGGTGCACCTGTGACCAACAGCCGCGGAAAGCTGCAATATGCAATAGCCTATCCGATTGAAAGAACTCCGTGGACAATCTGCGTGTTCCTTGATGACGAGGAGACCCTAAAGACTGCGTCGACCGTATCTGGTGCTATGTCTGCGGGTGGCTTGCTGATAATGGTGTTTACACTCCTTATAACAGGTGTCTTTTTGTTCATTTCTATAAAGCCGCTTTCTGTTGTCGAGGAGACAATCAGGGGCATCGCTTCTGGCGATGCAGACCTTACAAAGCGTATAACGCTCAATACAAACAACGAGATTGGACGTGTGGTAGAGGGATTCAACACGTTCGCCCAGAAATTGCAGGATATAATCGCCACGATGAAAAAATCCAAGGAGCAGCTGGTTGATGCTGGTCAGCTGCTTAAAGACAGTACAGATGACACTACTGCGGCAATCTCGCAGATTATTGACAATATCAACCAGATGGATGCCAATATCAGCACGCAGACTGATTCTGTTCATCAGACTGCTGGCGCGGTCAACGAAATCGCTGCAAACATCAACTCTCTCAATCAGATGATTGAGGCACAGTCTGCGAGCGTTTCTGAGGCAAGTACCGCAGTTGAGCAGATGATTGGCAACATAAATTCTGTAAATGCCAGCGTTCAGAAAATGGCGGACGCGTTCATGGAGCTGGAGCAGAAGGCTGTTACAGGCGTACAGAAACAGAACGACGTAAGCATGAAAATCTCTGAGATTGAAGCCGAGAGCCAGTCTTTGCTGGAAGCGAACACGATTATCTCTGGAATCGCAGAGCAGACAAACCTGCTTGCCATGAACGCTGCTATTGAGGCGGCTCATGCTGGCGAGGCAGGAAAGGGATTCAGCGTTGTTGCGGACGAAATCAGAAAGCTTTCTGAGGATTCAGGAATGCAGTCACAGGAAATTGGTAACCAGCTTACAAAGATTTCTATGACGATTGAAGAGATTGTAAATGCGTCAAAGCTTGCACAGGACGCGTT
>CADCRJ010000125.1 GCA_902803735.1 uncultured Spirochaetaceae bacterium | reverse complement strand
TTCAAGTAACTGGTGCACCGCAATGCGACCGTCTTCGCGGACAGAAATTTTATGCGGAACTTGAGAATATGGATTACCGTTCTTGCCGACTGCACTTATAACTGCAACAGTTGATGAATCCCCTATTATTGCTTTTAATTCATCTGATAATATTATTGCCATAAAATCCTCCTATATTCTGTCATGGTTGATGTTGGCGTGCATTGAGCATTTTCGATAATCGTCCATCTCTGTATTGATGCCATATTTTAGGTTCAGTTCATAGAATCCCTTTGTGATTTGAACGTAGTAATCAAGGGATGGCGTAGACTGATTCTTGAAAATGGAATTAGGAACAACGTTCCAGACATCGTGTTTAAGCCCAACTCCATGGGAAGTAAGCTCCTCCGCAGTCTCAAGGTTGCGGGCAATTGCTTCTGCCTCGCTTTTAAAACCATTAGGCTCAGCAAGTTCTACACCGCTTACGATTCCTGTGTTGACCTGTCCCTTGCCAAAAATCGGAACTGCATCATAAAGGCGTTTTTTCCACTCCTTGAACGGAATCAGGCGGGCTTTTCCAGGACAAACCCACTTGTGCACTTCTTCGTCAAATACTTCAAGGTCAGTCGTATAACTTGTAAGGCCGGTCTCGTTGTACAAACGCTCAAGCTGGCGAACATTGAGAGCCGTGCTGTTTATCTGGCTTGGGAATTTTTTTGCACTAAAAACAGAGCCAATGGCATGCATTGTCTGAATGTACTGCTCAAGTTCGTCATCGCAAAGTTCCTTGCCGCTAAGAACACTGCCCCCTGTCAGGATAAATCCTGTAAAGCGTCCTTTTTCTTTTACAAGTTCCTGCATTACTTCGCGGATTTCGTCATAATTGGCGTGCTCATTGCTCGCTCCCTTGTATTTATGTCCTTCTGCTCCGATTCCGCAATATTTGCATCCCTCGCCGCCTACGTCCCAAAAGTGGCAATAATGATTCACGTCCAAATGAAAGCGTTGAGGGCGAGCACGGATTACAGTTCCCATTTTGTTTCCAAAGCTGGTTACCTTGTCATAATACTCTGGTTTTTCCCAATAAATGATTTCATCAATAATGTCACCGTTATCAGTAAGAACGGTTTTTCCGTCAACTACGTCCACAAGGTACGGGTCTCGTCCGCTAATCGTACCGTCCGATGTGGCGAATGTAAAATTCGTTACGATGCTTGTTCCATCCCTGAGCAAAAGCGAGTCTGGGGCAAGTCTTTCGCCAAGAGGACGAGTCTGATGAATGCTTGGGTCTACGCGGTCAAGTGCTGCGGAAGTGAATGTTACGCCTCGTCTCTGTACATCCAACTGCGTAATGATAAATGGTGAAATCTCAGGATATTTTTTTATAATCTCACGGAAGCTTTCCTCTTTTTTCCGCCAGTCTTTATCTATAACTCGTGCCATAATTGCATCTCCATTTTTATAAGTAATATTCCAAAAGTTCCTCATTTTTATTGAAGAACGACTTTAGAACTCGTTTCCGTATCTGCAAGAATTCCGAGGAACTTCTGTCCCGCTGTCCTGTCAGTTCTACTGGGATAACTTCCTTTATACGCCCAGGGCGTTCAGAAAGAATGACAATATGCGTGCTCAAAAATATTGCCTCGTCAATGTCATGGGTAACAAGCACCATAGTATTCTTTTCTTTGCGCCAAATATTAAGAAGCTCAGTCTGCATCGTCATGCGGGTAAAAGCATCAAGGGCACCAAAAGGCTCGTCCAGAAGAAGCACCTTGGGCGTATTGATAAGACCCCTCGCAATTGCAACTCTCTGCTGCATTCCACCAGAAAGCTGACGTGGCAGAGCTTTTGCAAATCCATTAAGCCCTGTAAGAGAAATAAGGTTCTGCACTTTTTGTGCTCTTTCGCTCTTTGAAAGACTCTTGTCGGAAATGCCAAAGTCAATGTTTTTCTCAACAGAAAGCCACGGCAGCAGCCGAGCTTCCTGAAAAACCATACCGACATCAAGTGAAGGTTTAGTAATCTGCTTGCCATCAAGCGTTATTTTACCCCCGCTCGGCTGTTCCAAGCCCGCGATAATTCTGATAAGAGTAGATTTACCGCAGCCACTCGCACCAACAATGCTAACAAAGGCTCCCTCAGGAATATCAAGCGTTATGTCATCAAGGACTTGCAAGTATTCCTGTTCAATTCGGAAGAACTTCTCAATATGAGAGACAGCAAGCTTACTTTCTGCCATAAGCCGCTCCTCTCTCACTATTTCAATGCAGCTTTGAGAGCATCCACTTTGTCAAGGCGTTCCCAAGTAAAATCTTTGTCATCACGTCCAAAATGACCATAAGCAGCTGTCTTCTTGTAAATCGGGCGGCGAAGGTCAAGGGCACTAATGATAGCGGCAGGGCGCAAATCAAATACGGCATTGATAGCATCTACAATCTTCTCATCGCTTACGGTTCCTGTACCAAATGTATCAACAGCAACAGAAACAGGCTTTGCAACGCCAATAGCGTAGGCAACCTCAACCTCAACTTTCTTAGCGGCTCCTGCAGC
>CADCRJ010000124.1 GCA_902803735.1 uncultured Spirochaetaceae bacterium | reverse complement strand
TGTACATGCATAATAGCCGCTGCTTCGCCCGTCCATTTATCTTTCACAAAATCACCCCTTCCCTTTTGTTCAATAGTTACAAAATGAAACTTTATTGTTGACTTTGGTAAGCATCCGTGCTACATTAAGTTTACCAGACATAATTAACAACGAGCTTACTTTGTTCAACTCACGGTTTGCATTATAGTCTACTCGTTTCAACTTGTCAACCGTTTTTGTTGAATATAGTTAGCTTTTGTAGGACTGCACAAAAACGGAGGGTGAAATTTGTGTTTTATGACAGATATGTAGAACTATGCGAGCAAAAAGGCGTAACACCAACTGCGGCAGCACTTGAAATAGGTTTGTCAAAAGCAACACCTACCAAGTGGAAACGTAGCGGAGCTACACCTTCTGGAGATAACTTAAAGAAAATTGCAGCTTACTTCGGTATAACAGAATCTGAACTGCTCTCTGAAGAAAAAATTCAACTCGCCACAAACAAGCAAGTTGAACTTAGAGAGAATATTCGTGACAATTATGCTACCAGAGCTTTATTTGAAGCTATGGTGGACGCAACTGATGCAGACATTCTTGCAGCGGCAGCAACAATACAGAGACTTAAGGAGGAACGAAATATAGGATGAAATACATTCCAGGCACTGACTTTTTCGTTTATTATGAAGTGTTCCCTTGGTCTATACATGGTCTTGTTACAACTAATGATGACGGAACATACTCAATTTATCTTAATAAACGATATCCATTATCGGTACTGAAGAAAACATTTCAGCACGAAGTCAAACACATTACAGACGAAGATTTTTACAATGGAAAACCAATAGAAGCAGTTGAAAATTTGTAGAGAGGAGCAATCATGGCTTTTATCAATCCAGTAAAACAGATCGAACGTGTGCGCGTACTTGGTATCAGAACCGCTGAACAGACCAAGGTTCTTGCGACTTACAACAGCACGATATATAGCATCCTCATTCTGTATTCAAATGGCATGAAAGAGATTAAAGAGTGTAACCTAAAAGAGATGGAAAAGTATGTGAACTTCATTGCAATATGAAAATACCAAAAGCTAAAAAGCTAAAGAGCGGAAACTACAACATTACTCTTCGGCTCGATGGCGAATGCATCAGCATCACGCGCTCCACAGCCACAGAATGCCGTCAGGAAGCACAAGTAATCAAGAGTGAATATCTTGCTGGCAGACGGCAGAAAATCTCGGCAGACGCAAAGAAAATGACTCTGAGAGAAGTTCAAGAGCGTTATGTTGAGAAGTACAAAACAGCATTGAGTCCGTCAACCGTCAGGAGTTATAAATTCTACTATCAAAAGAGATTTGCTGATTACCAAGAAAAAAAGCTCCCTGATATCACCTGGCAAGAGATGATAAACAAGGAGCTTGAAGAGGTGTCACAGAAGACTGTGCGTAATGCATGGGGACTGGTCTGTGTCGCATTGAAAGATGTGAAGTATCCTGTGCCGGAGGTGAAGCTGGCTGCTGTTCCGGTGAATGAGATTCCGTTTCTCCAACCGGAGGAGATTAAACCATTCTGCGAAGCTGTTAAAGGTCGGTCTTACGAAATACCGGCACTTCTTGAACTGCATGGTTTACGCCTCTCTGAAGTGCGTGGCCTAGACTGGAAGAACGTGAATCTGATCACCGATACCATCACCATCAAAGAATCAAAAGTGCGTGGCCCAGAAGGAGATGTGAGCAAGAACACTAACAAGAACCAGACATCATCCAGAATGGTTCCGATCATGATCCCGCAGCTTCATGATGCGCTGGATGCAGTTGAAAACAAAAAAGGCCTTGTTGCTAAGATTGGATCCAACACGCTCCTGGACGATGTAAAGCGATCATGTCAAAGAGCGAAGATCACCGAAGTCACAAACCACGGTCTTCGGCATTCATTCGCATCTCTCTGCTTCTATCTCAAAATCCAAGACCGGCAGATTCAAGAATGGGGAGGATGGAAAGACAAGGCCACCTTGCACAAGATATACATCCGGCTCACAGCAAAAGGTCAGTCCGAAGCAAAGGATTCCTTCACCAAATTTTTTCAAAATGCAGACAAAAATGCAGACAAGGTTTCAAAGTAGTAGTAATTACTGGTGCTTTGTTTATTTTGTTGTGGGTTCGAGTCCCACCACCGGCACCAATTATGAGGAGTCTTTGATTTATCAGCAAATCAGGGACTCTTCCTTATTTTACTGGTAGTTTGGCGATTTTTAGACCGTCTTATTTTTTCGTGTTTCCGTCACATTTTTTACGTTTTGGAAAGAAATAATACATTCATTTTGCAGATGAAAATGCAGATGAAAAAAAGGACAGGGTTTTTTACGCCCTGTCCATTATCATTAATAATTATCTTTGTTGTATTGAGCGGTGCTGATCCCCAGAAGCGCACCGATGAGAGTACACACGACAGCGGATGTCTTTGCGATTTCCTCCGCATAAGGCCAGCCCCATACGGCAGCTAGACCGACATAAGC
>CADCRJ010000123.1 GCA_902803735.1 uncultured Spirochaetaceae bacterium | reverse complement strand
ACAATAGGGTTTCGACGACATTCCATTATTATTTGCTTAACAGGGAAGAGGGAAAGTTTGCTCTTGATTATATAAAAAATCGAGGAATAACATCAGAGACGATTGAAAAGTTTAAGCTCGGATATTCTCCTGCGAACCGCAGATGGTTGAAGGCTTTTCTCGTAAGTAAGAATTTCAGTAACGATTTTTTGTCAAAGTCAGGCTTGTTCAGCACTAAATATCCTGATATTGCTTTTTTTTCCGACAGGCTCATGTTCCCGATTTTTGACAGACGCGGGCAGGTAGTCGCTTTTGGCGGGCGATTCTTGAGGGGAGATGCGGAAAAATCGCCGAAATATTTGAATTCTTCTGATATGATTCAGTACAAGAAGGGAGAGACGCTTTACGCATTTAATTTTGCAAAACAGGCTATCCGGCAACAGAAAAAAGTCATATTCTGCGAGGGGTACATGGATTGCATCGCCTATCACCAGTGCAATATTCAGTATGCCGTAGCACCACTGGGAACTGCGTTGACTGAAGAACAGATAAATCTTGTAAAAGGTTTTGTCTCTGAAATTCTTCTGTCATTTGACAGCGATTCTGCTGGACAGAACGCAACCTGGCGAGCGATCAAGATGTGCAGAAAAATGGGAATTACTGTCAGAATAATTCAGCTCAAGGGTGGTAAAGATCCTGCCGAAATTATGATAAAATATGGGTCTGATGTATTGACGAGTTATGTTAATACCGCTATATTGGATAGTGATTATCTGTTGAATTTTCTGGCACAAAACTATCCGATAGATACACCGGAAGGAAAAACTAAAGCTGCGCTTCGTTTTTTTGAATATATTGATGTGCTTCAGACTGACATACAGAAAGAATCGTGCAAGGAGCAATTAAGCCATGCGTTCAACATTCCTTTAGAGGCTGTTAAAAAGGATTTCCTAAACCGTAATCAGATTACTAGGACTTTGCCTTTAAGTCAATCAAAAAATCAGCAGGATATCATACCGCAAATACATGTTGATGCAGAGCTTCGTTCTCTGCTAGCAGTAATCGCTGATACAACGCAGTTTGAGAAGATAGGCAGCCAAATATCAGAAAACGATTTTGAAAATGAATCCGCGAAAGATTTATTCAAAGCCCTTAAGCAATGTTATGAGCGTGGAGATATGTCCGTAGGTAATGTGCTGGATCACTGCAATGACAGGCTTCAGAGAATAATACTTGATTCTTTTGAGTCGGGGGAATTTTCCGAGAATACTGCGCAGGCTGTGGTTGATGGCATTGAACTGAAGAAAAAAGATGCTCTGAGAAGCAGACGTGATTTTCTGCAGAACGAGATAAGCAGAATTCCGCCGACTAAGGAAAACCAAGAAATTCTTGCAAAGTTGATTGCAGAAAAAATGGACTTAGCAAAAAAATTAGATAAAAAGGATTGAAAAAAAAATGGACCAAGAGTTAGAACCAGAAGTTGTAAAGCTGTTGGAATATGCGAAAGATAAGCAGATTATATCTTGGGATGAAATTAACGAGATCCTTGGGCTTGATTTCGTCAACTCTCCGAAAATGGAACCCGTGCTCCAGCTTCTTACGCAAAATGATATTCAGGTAATGGAAGAAGATACTGATCTTGACGATGACGGTGCGGATGACGATGACGATCTGATGGAAGATGAAGATGCCGAGGTTGTAAACGAAGAGCAGAAAGATGACGAGCTTGGCACTCATCGTTTAGTTAACAGTGACAAAGATTCTAATGTAGATGACCCTATCAGGCTTTATCTTAGAGAAATCGGCAAAGAAAAGCTTCTTACGGCAGAGCAGGAAGTCAAATATTCCAAGGAGATGGAAGACGGTGAGAATGTCATAAAGGACGTTATCAAGCAGGCTGGAATGATGATTCCAGAGTTTTTTGATATTTCTCAGAAAGCGTTCAAGAAAATTGATCCGCACGAGCCTGGAAAACCTCGTAAAGAAATTAATGAGGCTCAGGCAGAAAAACGCCGATTGAAGACTTTTTATGGAGAATATTTAAAAGTCGTGAAAGATGATATGAAAAAGTATATGGCTTTAAAACGCCAGCTTTTTGATGCATCTCAGTCACGCGAGATTTTTGATGATCCTCATTTGTGTGCATTGCGCGACAAGATTCTCCCTGAGTTGAGAAAAATAGACATTCAATCAGAAGAAATTGATAAATTTAGTGCAAAATTTGTTGAGGCGACTCAAAAAATAGAGGCAAATCGTCATACTCAAGAGAAGAAGATGAAGGAGCTTCGTATCTCGAATTCTGTTGAGCTGCGTAATTTGGGTCGAAAACTTGCTATTCATAGCGAGGCTGTAAAGCTTGAGCAGGAGCTTGGACTTTCAAGCGATGAGATCCGAGATATTTACACTCAGATTCAGAAAATTGACCGTAAGCTTCGACGCATGGAATATGAATTTGAGAACAGCGTAGATGAAATCCTTGAGATGGCAAAGAAAATCGAGAGTGGAAGAAGAAAGCTTGAGAAGGCAAAAAACCACCTTATAAATGCAAACTTGAGGCTTGTTGTTTCTATCGCAAAGAAATATACGAACAGAGGATTGCAGTTCTTCGACCTCGTTCAGGAAGGAAATATAGGTCTTATCAAGGCTGTTGAGAAATTTGAGTACCGTAAAGGATACAAATTCAGTACTTATGCTACTTGGTGGATTAGGCAGGCAATAACGCGCTCGATAAGTGATCAGGCTCGTACAATCCGTGTTCCTGTTCACATGATTGAGCAGATTAATAAGGTTGTTCGTGAGAGCCGTCAGCTCATGCAGAAATTGGGGCGTGAGCCTACTGATGAGGAGATTGCACAGCAGCTTGGTTGGCCTGTACCTAGGGTTAAGCAGGTTAAGAGTGTCGCAAGGGAGCCGATTTCTCTTGAAACGCCTATTGGTGAAGAGGAAGACAGTCAGCTCGGGGACTTTATCGAGGATAAGGATGTTGAGAATCCAGCAAACCAGACCGCATACACTTTGTTAAAGGAGCAGCTTGGAACAGTTCTCAATACTTTGCCTCCAAGAGAGCAGGAAGTTCTTAAGATGAGATTTGGTCTTGAAGATGGCTACAGCCTTACTCTTGAGGAAGTCGGTCTGTACTTCCAAGTAACTAGGGAGCGAATTCGTCAGATTGAGGCGAAGGCTCTAAGAAGATTAAGACATCCAAGACGTGCTTCTGGATTAAGAGATTATATGGAGTAGTTGTAAATTCTGATTACATCCTAGACATATAGACGATTTTTTTATAAACTAGTATAATAGAACGGTTTAGAGAACTTGTTTTTCTGAACCGTTCGATATTTTTTGAGGTTTTTTATATGGAAATGAATGATGTTTTTGAGAAATTGCAAGAATTACAGACTGTTCTTGCAGAAAAATATACATTGGAAAAAAAAATTGAAGAAACTCCAAAACAGCTAGATTCACAGGAAGAGCTGCTTTCTCGTACAAAGAAAAAATATGTAGAAAAGGGTGCTGAATATACAGAAATTAAGGCTGTTGTTGAGAAACTTAGGGCAGAGCTTGTTGAGGTTGAGAATATAAGAAATACCGCTGAGAAAAATATGGATACAATCTCAACTCATCGTGAGTACGAGGCGTTGGACAAGCAGATTTCCGAAGCAAGCGAAAAAGAAGCTTCTATTCGTAAAGAGCTTTCTCAGAAAGAAAAAGGTTTGGCAGAAATCGACGAAATCCTTAAGAGTGAAGAGTCTTTGATTGCATCACTTGAGAGTGATTTGGAGACTAGTCGCAAACAGTTGGAGACACAGGTTTCTGATTATCAGGCACAGCTTGAAGAATTTAACAAACGCGAGGCAGAAATTGTTCCTGGAATTGATCAGGAGATAATTTATAAATTCCAGAGAATCATCAAACGTAATTCAAACGGTATTGTTGCTGTT
>CADCRJ010000122.1 GCA_902803735.1 uncultured Spirochaetaceae bacterium | reverse complement strand
GGTATTGCAATGAGCCACATCCAGCCGTTGTCGATTATTGACGCAAAAATCGTGTCACCGCCAGAACGGCATACACCGACAATAATCAGCATATTGAACGCTCTCGAAGGATACATGCACATAAGAACGAACATCATCGACTGAGTGATTTTTATGATGTGCGGCGAGACTTTGAAAAAAAACGGAAGAACCAGCGAGAGCGGGAACAGGAAAAATCCTATGAACGCCCCCATAAGCGGCATGAACCAGCAGAAGCGGTGCGTAAAAGCACGAGCGGAGTCATCCTCCCCTGCTCCGATTTTCTTTCCCAAAATTACTGATGCCGCGCTTCCCATACCAATGAAAAAGACCCATGTAAGCTGGTTAACGGTGTTCATAATTGTAAACGCATTAAACGAATCCGTTCCTGAATGAGAGAAAATCGAATTCTGCGTAGTTATTCCCAAGCCCCAGAGTGACTCGGAGAGCAATACTGGCATTCCAACTTTTATCAGTTTTAGTAAAAATTTCTTGTCAAATCCCAAAAGCTCGTGTATTTTGCCAACAGCCTCAAATTTTTTCACAATAGAAACAGCAATCGTGATAATCATCTCAATTGCACGGGAAATTACAGTAGCAAGGGCTGCACCGCGTACGCCCATAGCAGGGATTTCCAGTGGTGCAAAACCAAAAATCAAGAGATAATTAAGCCCAATGTTCGTAACAAAAGAAATTGCTGTAGTCACAGTAGGCAAAATTACATGCTCAGTACTTCTAAAGGCCATCTGGCAAGAAGAAGTAATGGCAAGCAATGGATAGCCTATTGCCACCAGCCTAAGATACTTTATTCCCTCGCTTATAACAGCCTCGTCATTTGTATAAAGACGCAGCAATTTTTCAGGAATCAGGGTACCGCCAGCCATAAAAACGAGAGAAATTCCAAAACATGCCGTAAGCATAAAGCCAAAAGTCTTTCTTATACCAAGAACGTCCTCGGCTCCCCAGAACTGCGAGATAAAGATTGAGCAGCCAGAAGAAATTCCAAACACAACCATTATCAAAAGAAAGAAAATCTGATTTCCCAAACCTACGCTCGCAATTGCAACTTCTCCTAGCTGGCCGACCATAATCGTGTCCATCATGTTCACAAAGGTCTGGAGAAGATTCTGCAAAATTATTGGAATCGCAATAGAAAAAAGAGTTTTGTAAAAATCTTTAAGAAGTATTTTTTTGTTCATAATATTCTGCCTTAATTAGCCCCAAATTCAAGTTTTAATTTTCGGATAAGATTTCTGCCTGTATTGCAAAATTCAGATTCAATAATATTGCACTTTCTTAAATGTTTCCATGAAGTTTAAAACCCTAAAAACATCCTTTTATTTACTGTTCTGGTGGAGAAATTTTAAGGAATTCCGCCTTTTTTGTAAACCTATCTAAAACTCGAAATTTTGTCTAAATATCAAAAACGGTGTAGCTTCATTAAAAAAATCAAACCGTGCACAAACCAAGCAATTTGCGTTTAGAAAAACGTCAAAACTGCTCTGTATCGTGCACGGTTTTGCAATTCTAGACTCGTCAGGGAGCTTTTTAAGCTTTTATCTGTCGTGCATTACAAAAAGCTTGATTCCTTCCGTTGGGAATTTTTCCTTCATGTAATCAACAACAGTTTGAATCGCCCGCTCCTTATCATCATCGCAGTAAGCGATTAAAATCACGTTTGTTTCCGGCCAGGTTGAAGTGCCAAGCTTGTAAGACTCGCCCCCGCGACCATGTGCAAGCGGCACTATTGAATACAAGAAGCCTGGAATCGCTGTTTCAAGATTATTAATCAACAAATCCTGCATAGACTGGTTTGCAAATATTTCCGCGCGAATCATTTTTCACCTCCGTTTGTGTTTGACTCCAACCGTTTTACAAGCTCTTCGTCCATTGTGAATTTCTGCTTTTTATCCGCATTTTGGTTAAAGAGCGAATAAATCACAGGGATTATAAAGAGCGTTACAATCGTACTGCTTGTTAATCCTCCTATTACGCAAAGTCCTATTGGCTGTGTCATACTGCTGTTTGCATCCCCAAAGAACGCCATAGGAACCATGCCCAAAAGCGTAGAAAGAGTTGTCATCATAACTGGGCGGAATCGGCTTGCACCCGCTTTTTCACAAGCATCAAGCACTTTCATTCCTCGGCGGACAAGCAGGTTTGTCTGGTCAACAAGGATAATTCCGTTGTTTACTACAATTCCAATAAGCATTACAACGCCTATCATGCTTACCATGCTGAATGTGTTTCCTGTAATCAGGTGTATGAGCACCGCGCCTACAATCAGGAACGGCAAAGTAAACATATTGATGAACGGCTCCTTAAAGCTTTCGTATGTTCCAGCCATTACGCCAAACACAAGAATTACCGCAAGGATAATAATCAGGATGAACACTTTGAGCATGTCCATCGTATTGCGCCACGAACCGTCAAAGCTAATGCTTATTCCGTCATCTACAATCATGTCGCTTGAGATAATCTGCTTTATTTTTGCCTCAACTTCGCCCGCGCTCGCGCTGTTTCCTACAATGTCCGCAGTCAGGTGGACAGTACGCATTTTGTTTTCCCTGCTGATGGAAACTGGACCCGTGCCCCGCACGACCTCAGCAAAGTTAGACACGCTGTAGCGTCCGTTTGTTCCGTCCACGTAGATTTTTTCCAAGTCAGGAATGTCGCTGCGGTCCCTGTCCTCAAGAAGCAGAACTACATCGTAGTCATCGCCGCCAGCCCTGTAAGTTGTAGCGGTCTTGCCGTTTATAGAGTAGTTTATCTCGTTTGCAATTGAACTTACAGAAATGCCGAACGAAGAGGCTCTGTCGCGGTCAATCTTAATTTCAACCTGCGGAAGTCCTTCTTCAAGGTCTATCTCTGGCTCTGCAATCTCCGGGATTTTTTCCAGCATTAAGTCAGAAAGTTCCCGCGCGCTTGCAAGAATCTTGTTCAAATCATTGCCGCGGAACACTACGTCTATGTCGCTGCCGCTCATCTGCTGCATGCGTCCTTCGTCAAACGTGAACGTTGCCGTTGGGAAGTCTGCAAAATGGCGGCGCAGCTTTGCCTTGATTGTTTCCGCCGTATCTATCTGCTCAGATGCATCCGGCAGGTAAATCGTAATCGCACCTTTATAAGAGCTGTCGCCTGTCATGCTCATTCTGCCAGAGGAACCTACACTAACGACTATGTTCTCGTAGCCTTTAATCTCATTTTTTACAATACCGTAAAACTGGTCCAAAACGTTTTCTGTCTCAGAAAGCTTTGTGCCGAGCGGAAGCTCTACGTTCAAGCCTACAGAGGAATCGTGATAGGTTGACATGAACGACACCCTAAGCTGGCTGAAAAGCAGGATTGACGCACCAAGAATCGTAAACGCAATGAGAACCGAAACGAACCTGTGTCGTAGAACTACGTGCAAACCTTTCTGGTACAGGTTTGTAAGCCACTCAATCGCACCAGAGACGGACTTGTCGCACTTTGCAAGGAGCGGGTTCTTAATCGGGCGTTCCTTGCGGTTGTCCACCTTTAGGAATACGCCTGCAAGTACCGGCACAAGGAACATGGCCACGCACAAAGAAGCAAGGAGCGCGATTATTATTACCACCATAAGGCTGGTAAAAAGTTCGCCAAGCATGTCCAGCCCGCTCTTGTACACAAAGAACGGAATGAATACGCAGATTGTGGTTAGGTTTCCAGAAACTACAGAAGCCATTACTTCCTGCGTGCCAATCGCCGCTGACGTTGCCGCGCTTGTTCCGCGCTGGCGGTAGACGTAGATGTTTTCAAGCACTACTACAGAAGCGTCTACGACCATTCCGATTCCTAAGATTAAGCCCGTCATTGTAATCATGTTTAGCGTGATTCCTGTAAACACCATTGCAAGAATCGTAATCAAGATGCTGAACGGAATTGAAATCGCCATGATTATTGTGGATTTTCCGCTCCGCAGGAACACGAACAGTATCAAAACAGTAAGTATAAATCCCTCAAATATTGATTTTATAAGGGAATGTAATGTGTCTCGCACGCTTGTTGACTGGTCAGAGATAATCACAAGGGAAACGCCTTCTGGAAGGACTTTTTCAATTTCTGCGATTTTCTTGTACACTGCGTTCGCAACGTTCACGGTGTTGCTTCCGCTCTGCTTTTGTAGCTTGATGTAAACGCCGGGCTTGCCGTTTATGTAGACATTGCTTGTGTTGTCTTTGTATCCCATGCAGGCGGTTCCAATGTCAGAGAGCTTTACATCGTAGCCGTTTTTTGTTCCAACGACTGTATTGTTGATTTGGTCAAGCGACTCAAATTCCCCTGTTGTACGAACCATATACTTTTTGGTTCCTTCGTAGACAGAACCGCCGCCAAGCTCTATGTTCTGCCGTGCAAGCGTTGTTGAAATGCCTGAAAGTGTAAGTCCGTAGGCATCAAGGCGGTTCTGGCTCAACTCAATGCGGACAATACCCTCTCGCCCGCCAGAGACAGAAGCCCTCGCAATTCCGGCGGTCTGCTCAAGCATGTCAACAACCGTGTCGTCGGCAAGCTTCCTAAGGTCGTCCGCACTACGGCTTCCATTTAGGGCAAGCGTCATAATCGGCATTGAGTCAGTGCTGAACTTGAAAATCTGCGGAGTGTTGCAGTCATCGGGCAAATGTCCCTTTACCTGGTCAAGCTTGTCGCGTATGTCGTTCACTGCAACGTCAAGGTCTGTGCCGTATTTAAATTCCAGCGTGATTAAAGAAGAACCTTCGCTTGAGTCTGAATAAATGTTGTTCAAGTTGCCGACGCTTACAAGTCCGCTTTCAAGAACCTCTGTAACAGATTTTTCAACAGATTCAGGCCCCGCATTGGTATAATTCGTATATACCATTACCATTGGCATTTCCATGTCAGGCATCAAATCAATCTTGATGTTGCCAAACGTAAAGACTGCGACAACCGCTACAAGCAAAAACGTACAGAGCGTTAAAACCGGATGCTCCATTACTTTTTTAGAAATGCTCATCATTCACCTCCTTCTGTTCTTTTAGTTCCAAGCTCATTCACTTTTACGCCGTCAGAAAGAACCTGCATTCCACTAATTACAACGGTTTCGCCTTCTTCAAGCCCTTCTTTTACTTCCGCAAGTCCGTCAATCATTACTCCAACCGTAATCTGGCGTTTAGAAGCCGTGCCATCATCGTTTTTAATGTAGATAAAGGACTTTTCGTTTTCTGTCAGAATACAGTCTGTTGGTACTGTAAGCACGTTCTTGTGAAGTATTGTGTTCAAATGGATTTTTACATACATTCCAGCATTGATTCTTTCATCGTTTGTGTCAAAAATAAGGTAAACCTGCTTTGTACGGCTGGTTTCGTCAACAATAGGCGAAATTTTTAAGATGTGTGCTGGAAAATCCATACCTTTATAAGCTTCAAGAGCAACGCGGGCTGTAAGCCCTTTTTTGAGCACTGCAATTTTGCTTTCTGGGATTTTACACTCAATCTGCAAATTGTTGATGTTCCCAATCATTGCAATTTCAGTTGATGTAGTCACGGTAGTTCCTGTTGTAAGCGGTAAAGATGTAATGTAACCTGCAATGGGAGCGTAAACAGGGCTTGCCGAATAATAAGTGCCAGGTGAGGACGGGTCAACTTCTGCAATCAGTTGTCCTTTTTTGACGTAACTTCCCAAAGTAACAGGAACGCGGGTGAGTTTTCCGCCAATATCAGGGTAAACAGAAATTGTATTCTCAGCCTTTACCGTGCCGTTCAAACGAAGGTACTCCTGCAAATCCTTGCGTTCAATTTTTTGTGTTCTCACTGTGTAAACAGGTTCTTCTACAGGCGGCAGCTGCATCTTCTTTTTGGGAAGGTTTGCAAATACTACAAGCACGCCAGCTGCTGCAACCATCATCATCACTTTTGATTTCGTAATTTTCATAAAAATCTCCTATTTATGGGATTAAGGGGCAACTCCCCAAACAGTCTTTCTTAAACTGTCATCATGCAAACAGACTTCCAGACGGAAGCGATAATGTATTTTCCAAGTCGAGCACGTTGCTGATTAACGTGTATTGTTCAGCTCGTAGCTGCAACTGAGCGGTCTGTAATTTATCCAAAGAAGATTGCAGCGTAAGCAGGTCTTTTGTTCCACTGTTGTACGCGTCTTCGGTCATTTTGTAAGACTTCTCGGCAAGCTCTAGGTTCATTTTACGAGCCTCAAGAGTTCTCTGAGAAAGCTCAATATTCTTCAATTTTTCAATGACAGAAGTTTTAACGTTCTTTTTTGTGTTTTCTAACTGCAACTGGTAGGTTTTTATCGTGTCGTCTAAAGCCGCGACGGTGTCTTTCGCAGACGAACCAGGAAGATAATTGCCCAATGGAATTGAAAGTCCCAGAGAAATGTTCCAATTAGGTACATTTGACGTTATGCCATAATTCATTTCATTCTGATAGTTGAACGGGAAAGCTGATGCACTTGCGTTTAGGCTTGGCGAATAAAGGCTTCCAGCAGTTGCCGACCTGTTAAACTTAGCAGTACGGATTTTGTCTTCCAACGCTCGTACCGCACTTGAGTTCTCAACACAAGATTCCACGATTTTTTCTGTATCAAGCTTTTTTGCTTTGTCCACATAATCAAGAGAACCTTCAAGCTCTACAAAAGGCCTTTCTTCAACTTTAATTTCCATGCCAATTGTATTCAAAAACGAAACAAGCGTATTTATATAAGTGTTTTCAGTACTGTCAACGTCTGGCTTTGCGGTTTCTAAATTTACCTGAGCCGTGAGCAGGTCAAGCTCGCTTGCCATTCCACGTTTTGCCCTTGCACTTGTCTGGTCATACTGCCGCTGATAGCTTTCAAGCGTGGATTTTGCAGACGCAACTTTCTCTTTTAAATAAAGCAAATTGTAAAACGACTGTCGAACTGCGGTTTCTGTGGCTCGAACAGTATCTTCATATCCAGATTTTCCTTCTTCATAAGCAGCCTTCAGTTTTTTGATTTTGCTTGCCAGCCCCAAATCAAGTGAAAGGCTTGCCGTAACGCCTGCCTGCAAGCTTAGGGTGTCTGTGTCAGAATCTTTATAAGTGCGATTTTCTGTCCCTGTTCCTGTAGCTTTTATCGAAGGAAGCACATTATTCCAAGAATGGGCATATTCACGCCTTGAGCGTTCAAGTGAAATTGCCTTTGTTTGAATGTCAATATGGTTTCTTAAAGCAAGCTCTACCGCATCGTCCACGGTAAGAGAAATTTTTCTTACAGAGTTTTCTTCTGCAAACAATCCTGCAACCACAAAACAAAACGACAGAACTGCGAACAAACAACGTTTCATAAAAACCTCCTATCTGTAGTACACTACAACCGTAGCAAGCTACACTAAATTTATTTTTCATAATATTAAGCAACTTAAACTGTAGCAAGCTACATTAAACTTATGTTATAAAAGGAAATTTACAGCAAAAATGTAGTACAATACATTAAGTAAAAGAACGAATGTCGAGTTTTGACTGAAAGTTCAGAAATCAACGGAAGCGGGGTTCCAAGCCCGAAAAAAATCTGCACAAGCGAAGCGCGGTATTCGCAGCGTAGCTTCAAGCGAGCCTTTTTTTCGGGATTGAGCACATTCTTTGTCGTGCTCATTAGGGTTCCCGCTGGGAGTTGACTTCTGCGTATTTTATTTTTTGAAACTCGACATTCGACCTAATAGAGAAAGTTGTTATGAGCGATACCCAAAAACAAAAACTTGTTGTGCCGGAGGAGATTGAAAAATACTCAATGGATATTGGGCACACTATAAAGATTCTGAACGACAAGCTGCAAAAGCGTGCAAACGAAGATTTACGCAGCATAGGTTTGACCCTTTCGCAGATAAGGGCTCTACACTTTATTGAAACTTGCGAAAACTATGAGACAACCCAAAAGGAACTTGAAGATTTTTTGGACGTTTCACACCCGACAATCAATGGAATTTTGAAGCGTCTTGAAGAAAAAGGCAGAATCACAACAGAACTGGCGGTAAATCATCACCTTACAAAAATCGTGCGGATTACACAAAGCGGTCTAGAAGACTGCAAGAATTCAGAATACGCGCGTCTCAAAAGCGAGAACATACTGGAAAGGAACCTGTCGCCGGAAGAAAAAGCAACCCTCCTGCAACTCCTGAAGAAAGTCCAACAGAGCCTGATAGAAGAGGAAAACAAATAGACCTGTTCGGAAAACGGAACTAACCCAGACTCCTTGTCATTTCATTTGAAATATGCTAGCTTTTAGGCAAGTAACAAGGGAGTAGCTTGTTATCTGCCTAACGGTCAGATATAACATAATTTCGTCAAGACGGGAGTGAAACACCTCCCCGGAATATGTTCAAGGAAATTCACTTTTCCAAAGAAGCGAGACTTTTACTGCAAAACTATTGTTTGCAGGGAAAGCCTCGCTTTTTTGTTTCCCTGCAAAAACAGGGGGTCATTATGATTTTTGTGAATTTGGCAGTTTTACTGGTCGGTCTTGCAGTCTTGGTAAAGGGAGCCGTCATCTTTGTTGACGGAAGTTCGGCTCTTGCCAGAATTTTCAGGATTTCATCGCTGGTCATCGGTCTTACGATTGTAGCTTCGGGCACAAGCATGCCGGAACTCGCGGTAAGCACAACGGCAGCAATTACAGGAGCGGACGAAATTGCATTGAGCAACGTTATAGGCTCAAACATCTTCAATTTGCTTGGAATTCTTGGAATATCCGCTCTGCTTTACAAGCTGCCTGTTGATTCCACAATCCTAAAAAGGGATTTTCCTGTTACGACTTTTTCTACGCTTGGATTTTTAATAACGCTTGCCTTGCCTGTTTGTATGGGCTGTAATTTTTTTGCGCTAAAAATGTCGGACAGTGCGGGAACAATAGGCAGGTTGATGGGAATCATCCTACTGGTTCTGTATTTTGTGTATGTTGCCTATATTATTTTTGACGCCCGAAAAAATCCCGTCATAGAGATTGAAGGCGAAAAATTGCCATTATGGAAATCCATTGTCCTGATAATTTTGGGGTTGTTCCTTATTATTGCAGGAGGTAAAGCGGTTGTTTGCAGCGCAAAAAACATCGCACGTTTCTTTGGAATGTCAGAAACTTTTATCGGGCTTACAATCGTAGCCGTAGGAACGTCGCTTCCAGAGCTTGTAACATCGCTTGTCGCAGCAAAAAAGGGCTATGCCGCCCTTGCGATTGGAAATGCAATTGGCTCAAACATCTTTAACCTGCTGTTCATACTTGGCGTGGCGGCAACAATCAATCCTTTATCTGTAAATATGGCTTCAATTTATGACTTGGCAATACTTGTTGCAGCAAACGCCATTACATGGGGTTTTGTGCTGTCAAAAAAACAAATCGGGCGTGTAGAAGGTGCAATAATGCTGGTTCTTTATGTCGCAGAAACCGCTTTTGCAATAATCAGGGGATAATCCGCAAAAAAATGGGCTGAATAATAGACCTGAGCGAAACTCCGGACGCATTGCGGACAGCGTTTACGAACAGGTCTATTAATCCATGCTAATGCGCAGATTATTTTGTTTTCCAGTCTTCCTTTGTCAATAAATTGATATGAACAGTTCTCTTTTCGTTAAGCAGCGGAACGTCCATATTCTCTTTTGTCCATTGATGCTTAAAGCCGCATCTTTGCTGAACATGCATAGACCGCTCATTTCCATCGTAATAGCCGGCCCAGATTTTATTCATTCCAAGCTTTTCAAAAGCATAGTGAATAATGCCCCGCACAGCCTCGCTCATAAGCCCCTGCCCCCAGAACGGCTTTCCAAGCCAGAAACCAAGCTCGCACTCATCATCGCGGTCACTCATATCAGTATGACCTTTAAGCTTAAGTTCAATCGCACCAATTGCCTTATTGTCCGACTTAAGACAAATAGCGTAAGATTCCTCGCCATTTAACACATTCTTTATTACAGATAAACTCTCTTCTATATTTTTATGCGGAGGCCACCCCGCAGCCGGTCCGATATCTGGACAGCTTGCATATTTGAATACAGTCTCGGCATCAGAGTCGTTCCACTTGCGAAGAATTAGTCTTTGTGTCTCAATCGTGTGCTCCAATTTCTGCCTCTTTTAACTCGCAAAACATTGATATCAGAACTAGAAGAAAGCAAAGAAACCGCTTTCTGTTCATCTTTCTTGATTTAGTAAGATTATTTTACATCGGAATAACAATTCCGCCAAAGTAATCGGCATTTCCTTTGTCGTCGCTCAGGATAAAGCCTCTTGTAGTTAGCAGGGCATAAGTTCCATCTGCTTTGAGTGCTCTGTAAGTAAGAGGCTCAAGCATATCTGCAGTACCGCATAAAATAGCGTCAACAGCATTCCTGTAAGCTTCTAGATCGTCCGGATGAATTTTTTTCTGCCACAATTTATCGGCATGGTACATATATTCTGATTTCATGCCAAAGTCATCTACAAAAGGTAAAGACCATCTTGAAAAATCATAACGCATGTCATTCAGGTAGACATAGCCATTGTCGCTAACTGTACACAAGGCACCAAAAAGAGCATCGAGCGAACGCTTTCTTTCAGGACTGATTTGTTTTTCAATATTATCCATATTTCTGAAAGTCTGTTTCAAATTCATGGATTTAACTTCTTTTTTGTTTTCGTACATCGCCTTGTCGGCACGCTCAAAAACCTTTGTAAAATCATCATCTGTATTAGGTTCATAAACAGCCATACCGCATGCAACGACAGGACCTGAACGAGTACGTTTATTTAAAAAAGACTCTTCTTTGAGATTTTCAATAAGACTTTCACGATTATTATAGTCATTACCTGTCAAAATTATGACAAATTCATCGCCGCCAATTCTAAAAACCGGGCTGTGAACAAAAATATCGCAAATCATTCGGCTTGTTCTTTGAATGGATTCATCTCCAACATTATGACCTCGCGTATCGTTTATGATTTTAAGGTCGTTCATGTCGCACATAATAATTCCAAAGCGATAATCTTTTTTTTCTTTCAAGCTGCGATTTATAAATTCTGAAAATTCTTTAAATGCATTTTTGTTGCGAACGCCCGTCAATTCGTCAAATCTTGCCATGCGTTTTGCAGACTCAATTTTCTTCTTTAAGACTTCATTTTTCTGGAATTCTTCTTCGATATTTTCAAGGCAGCAAAGTATATGCTCTCTGTCATGGCAACGGAATACAGAATGCCGCAGGTGAACAGGTTTGCCACCTATCAGCACACGGTAAATTACAGAAAATGATTTTCTGTCAGATATTTGTTCTTTCGTTAATTCTTTATCGAAGGTCAGCTTAAAATTGTCCAAATCATTCGGATGTATTACTCTTTCCGTACATTTCCTTAAATCAGAGAAAAAATCGTCCCCATAAAAAGGTACGCCAATTCTTTCCATCTCTTTCATATACACAAGGTTCGTATAATTTCCGGTGTTTATATCGACATAATAAACGCAGTCATAATGATCAATAAGAGTAATGGCAACCTGACTGAATCCCTCTTTGCTTTTATCCATAATTAGTACAATTTTACTATAGAAATTTTCAGAAATCAAACAGAAATCATTTTCTTTCAAGTTTTAGATACAAACAAAAAAATGAACTAAAAACCTACGAGAAAGGTATTTTATTTTATCATGCAGAATAGTATACTTAAGCGAAATTAGATGAAATTGATAGAAAGGTTCAGAACAAGGAAATAGATTATGGAAGAACTAAATAATATACATACCCCTGACCAGTCACCTTATGATTTTAAATATGGTGAAGAAGGATTTTACCGCAACCAGACTGGTCTTACGGAAGAAATCGTCATAAAACTTAGCGAAGATAAAAATGACCCAGAATGGATGCGAGAATTCCGCCTGCAAGCCCTAAAAACATACAATGAGCTTAAGGTTCCAGAATGGGGACCAGACATCAGCGGGCTGAACATGGAGCAAATCGCAACATACGTGCGCCCTAACACAAAAATGCAGGGCAAGTGGGAAGACGTTCCTAAGGACATAAAAGAAACCTTTGAAAAGCTCGGAATCCCAGAAGCAGAGCGCACGTCGCTGGCTGGCGTTGGAGCACAGTACGACTCCGAACTTGTCTACCACAACTTGCAGGAGTCAGTGGCAAAACAGGGCGTAATCTACACGGATTTTGAAAGCTCCCTGCGCGGCGAGTACGCGGACATGGTCAAAGAACATTTCATGCATCTTGTAACACCGCGAGACCACAAATTTGCAGCCCTGCACGGTGCGGTCTGGTCAGGCGGAAGTTTTGTCTACGTTCCAAAAGGAGTAAAGGTAGAAGTTCCTTTGCAGTCATATTTCAGGCTGAACGCAAAAGGAGCGGGACAATTCGAGCACACGCTCATTATCGTTGACGAGGGTGCGGACGTGCATTTTATAGAAGGATGCTCGGCTCCAAAATACAACGTCGCGAATCTTCATGCGGGATGCGTTGAGCTTTACGTAAAGAAAAACGCGCGTCTCAGATACTCGACGGTTGAGAACTGGTCACAAAATATGTACAACCTGAATACAAAGCGGGCACGCGTAGAAGAAGGCGGAGTCATCGAGTGGGTCTCTGGCAGTTTCGGAAGCCACATCTCGTATCTCTACCCAGAGAGCGACCTTGTTGGAAACGGTGCAAGGGCTGAGTTCACGGGCGTTACATTCGCAGGCGAAGGACAAAACCTTGACACAGGAGCAAAAATGGTTCATATCGCTCCAAACACAAAAAGCGTAATAACCACAAAATCGCTCTCAAAATCAGGCGGAATCTCAACTTACCGTAGCGCAATCTACATAGGCAAGGACGCAAAGGGCAGCAAGGCAAGCGTAAACTGCGACTCGCTCATGCTGGACAATAAAAGCCGTAGTGATACGATTCCTGCAATGGACATACACACGGACGAATGCGACGTTGGGCACGAAGCAAAAATCGGAAGAATCTCAAACGAAGCTGTTTTTTACCTTATGAGCCGTGGAATCAGCGAGGAAGAAGCACGAACGATGATTGTATCAGGTTTCGCAAATCCTGTATCAAAAGAGCTTCCGCTTGAATATGCCGTAGAAATGAACAACCTGATACGCCTTGAAATGAAAGGAAGCCTGTAAAAAGGGGTAGAAAATGCAGAACATAGATTACAAAGAGATAAACAGAATACCAAGCCTTACATGGAACTGGCTCAAAATGAACAGGGCAGCGTTAAAAACATCTTTGCCAGAAAACGCGACCCATACAATGAGCATAGCAAATACAGCAAACGCTGTGATTTCTACAGACGAGAATGACTTTACTGCTGCCGAGAAAGCTTTTATCGCAGCAACAAAAGCAGATGCCACGGAAGACGCAAAGAGCCTTATTTCTCTCTTTGGCGCAGAGACCGTAACTGTAAGGGCAACAAAGCAGACAAAAGCCGAGGAGCCAGTACGAATACATCACGAAGCAAAAAGCGGCACATCATCCTGCGTAAAGCACGCAGTAATCGCGGAAGAAAATACCGAGATTACGGTAATTGCTGACTATACATCAGAAAAAACAAATAACAGCGAGAATGGATTTGAGGCAATAAGAACAATCTTGCACGCAAAGCCCAACTCAAAGATTCATCTGGTAAAGGTGCAGCTTTTGCAAGACGATTTTTCGCAAGTTGACGGAACGTTCGCACTTGCAGAGGATGGGGCACAAATCCGCATCACGCAGATTGTGCTAGGCGGCTCAAACACATATATAGACACAAAATGCACGCTTTCTGGCTACAGCTCTGATTTTAGATGCGACACAGCCTACCATGCAAAATCAAATCAAATGCTGGACATGAACTACGAGAGCGTGAACATTGGCAGCAAATCAAACACAAAGATGATTGTAAAAGGCGTAGTCTCTGACAAAGCGACTAAAACCTACAGGGGAACAATCGACTTTAAGCGTGGCTGTACAGGCTCAACAGGAGAAGAGCAGGAAGAAACTCTCCTGCTCTCCCCTACCGCCGTGAACAAGTCGCTGCCAGTTATTCTCTGCGCAGAAGACGATATGTCCGGAACCCACGGCTCAACAATAGGACGAATTGGAGCTGATGAGTTGTTTTATTTCCAGAGCCGCGGCATAGACGAAAAAGCCGCAGAAAAAATACTTTCGCAGGCAAAAATAAAAAGCATCGCGGACGAAATCCCAGATGAGGAGCTAAAAGACAAAATATCGGCTTTTATCGGGATTGAGCTGGACGAATAAAAAAGACCACCCGCTAAACGGGTG
>CADCRJ010000121.1 GCA_902803735.1 uncultured Spirochaetaceae bacterium | reverse complement strand
TCTGCATAAAGAGTTCGCGCATAGCTGTGTTGATAGCATCACAAACAAGGTCAGTATTCAAAGCTTCAAGAAGAGTTTTTCCGATGAGGATTTCAGAAGCCATAGCAGCTGAGTGTGTCATACCAGAGCAGCCAATTGTCTCAACCAAAGCTTCTTCAATAATACCATTCTTAACGTTCAAAGAAAGTTTGCAAGCACCCTGCTGTGGTGCACACCAACCGATACCATGTGTAAATCCAGATACATCTTCGATTTTTTTAACCTGAACCCACTCGCCTTCTTCAGGGATTGGGGCAGGACCATGATATGCGCCTTTAGCCAAAGGACACATATGTTCCACTTCTGCAGTGTAAGTCATGTAATGCTCCTTACATATATAGATTATTACAATAGAATATCATAATCTGTAGGAGTTTTCAATATTTAAATGTATCTTGAAATATAGTGAATTTTACAAACAGCAGGACTATACAGCAAGTTCAGAATGACAAAACTGTAAGTCCCTGTTAATGCTACAAGAAGAGAACTCTTGGAAAAATAAAGTGAAGGACACCAGCTATAATACAGAATACGCCCAAATATTTGCGTCCCTCAAAGAAAAGTGTCTCAAAAAAAGACGGCAATGTAAGCCCGAATTCTGAGCGAACAGTATAATACTCTACTAGAATACTTGCACCGCCAGCAAGACCAGCGATAGCAGGAACAAAATCACCAATCACAGCAACATCATTCTGTACTGTGTAAAAAAGCTTTATAAGACCAACAAGAACCGCAAGGATTCCGATTGTAAGCCTGAACGTAGAATCATTCAAAAAAGCTGCTGAAGTTGAAACCAAAGTTTTTCCAAATGGCAGTGCAGAACCATCTTTTGCAGGCTGTTCATCAGCAAAAATATCATCAGAATCATCAACGGACGTATCTCCGTCAGTTTTAGCGACGGCACCATCAAGACCAGAAGTGTTAAAATCAATTCCATAAACAAGAATAAGACCTGCAATAATATTCAATAAAACTGACAAAAAATAAAATTGAAGCATTTTTTCCTCTGACTATCTTTTTTCAACTTTTGATTTCAATGAGAGAGTTTCATCCAGCATCTCAACTTCCGCACATACTGTAAATATATCATAATCAGTATGCGACGTTCTAAGGAAAATTTCTTTTCCCGTATATTTTTCGGAAACTTTATCATCGAATACTATTTGATTATCGGCATCAAGAAACTTAAAATGAACAGAAACCATAATTCCATCATTATAAATATCCTTGAACTTTTTCTCAGGAGCAGAAACCTTAAGGCTTGAATATATAGTTTCTTCTATTGCTGTCGATGTAAGCTTGAGCGGAATTCCTGCAGAAACTGCGGAATTCTGCTTTGGACCAAGCAAAATATTGCCAATGACGACTAAAAAACAAATTACAAGCGACATAAACAAAAGCTTGTTTCCTCGTGTTGAGACAAGAGCTTTTAGCAAGCCTGGGCGGAAGACCTTAAAATCACCACTGTAATAATCCTGTACGATTTTTGGAGCATTTTTCAGGCGTTCTTCCCGTCTGTAATGAAAAACCATTGGCTCCTCGCCGTCGTAATGTCCCTCTGGAATCTTATCAAAATCCATAAACGTGCCCCTTAAATCTGTTTTAGTTACTGATATAAGCTGCAAGAAGCGAGTCCGTACGCCACCAAGAGACTTTCGCATAATTTCGCAAGACAAAAAGCCCGCTGACAATGCCGCTTGAACTTAAATCAAGTGTATAATAGAACACTTGGCTATGGTCAACAGTAAGCGAACGCTTGAAAATCTTCTGTCCGTCAGGCTGTACCATTTGAACGATATAACCCTCCTCGCTTGTTATAATAAAGAAAAACCACCCATTCTCGGTTACTCCAAGGAAATCAAAAGGAATCTCATCCGTCGTCTTGCTCATATCATTCAAAATTGTATGCTCGTAGGCAGGAATTTCAAGCGGTGCCTCATATTCCCCATTATTAAGGTTCAAGGCATACAGCAACGTTTTTCTATAAGTAACGCCGGAGTTCTTTTTTAGCGTAGAATCAAGCATTTCCTGATAAAAATCAACTTTTATATAGAGCTTGTTTTCATTATAATCAGGAACTACATTTCCTACTGAGGTATAATAACGTCCTTCTTCCTCCTCTGTATCGGCAGGCATTGGAATTTGTTCTGCGATAACAGGGATTCTGTACAAAAGAGCACCGCGATTATTGAACC
>CADCRJ010000120.1 GCA_902803735.1 uncultured Spirochaetaceae bacterium | reverse complement strand
ATCAGATTTCCTTTGAAATATTCTTCGATATTGCGATTCAGTTCAAGCTTCACTCCGCCAGAATCAATTCCAAGGTGTTTGCAGATTGCCTGTAATTCCTCGCGGTACCAGTAATATTTTGAGAATTCTTCAAATGATTTTATCTGGCAAAATTGTGGACGCTTTTCCATAGCTAAGCCTTGTGTGCAGTGATGATTGTGTAGCTGTAGGCGTTCACGGTGATTATTGCGCCGTCAATCCTGCAGTACCAGTTTTTGCCGTTGCGTGTAATCTCTGCCCGCTCGTCGCAAATCCGATTGCGGCACCATGCAACAACGTCAGCCACATCTTCCCCAAGATTCAGATTCCGTCGGATGCGGTCAACTCCCATTGGCGTTGTGTGTAATTGCGAGATATTCTCTAAAAGTGCGTTTTTCATTTCCATGAATCAATTCTAACACACAAAATGTGACAACAGCGTGTCAGGTTTTATTCATATCGAAAAAAATATCTTGATTTTTCTGTTTTTATAAATTAAACTTTATAAAAACAGGAGACGCGTAGCCGATGATATACTAATTCTGATTTCCCTACATTTTTCTCAGTTGAGATTTTTACTTTTTGGAAGTCAGTTATAGTATTATTAGTGTCGATGTGTCTTCAATTCTTTCGTTGAATTTTCCTGCACATAAACATTTGTATGCTGACTTCCCTTGGAGGTCACTATGGCATTACAGATACAAAATCTTTATTTTTCTTACCCCTTATCACATACCACTCTATTTGAGGACTTTTCGATTCAATTTTATGATGGCTGGAACTGCATTGCCGGGAGCAACGGTTGCGGAAAGAGCACTCTTCTAAAACTTATTGCAGGTTTGCTTTCTCCAGATAACGGCAGGATTGTTACGGTTGGAGCTACTAGTGATGGAGAAATCGTTTACTGTCCGCAAGAAACCTTTGATATGCCGGAGAATCTTTTTTCTGCTTTTTGGTGCGATGATAACGAAGTGCGCCGTTTTTTCTCAATGCTGAAAATTAACGAGGAAATGCTTGAGCGTTATGATTCACTCTCTGGCGGTGAGAAAAAACGCATTCAGATTGCTTGTGCCCTTGCGGAATCTCCTTCTGTGCTGCTTTTGGACGAGCCGACAAATCATCTTGATGAAGAAACCGTGCAGATGATTTCTAGTACGCTTTTACTTTTTAACGGAACTGGAATTATGGTAAGTCACGACAGAAATTTTACGGACACGCTTTGCACACGGACTTTTTATCTTTTTAATGAATCACTCGCCTTTTCTGGCGGACGTGATTGTATTGCCTGCGAATCCTACCAGGGCGGACTTTCAAAGGCTCTGGAACTGCGGAAGCAAAATGCTGAACGTTCTCGTGGGGAATGGGAAAAAATGGATTCAAAAGCGAGCGATGAAAAAAGGAGAAGCCGGATGCTTGCCGAGGAAAATGAAAGGGCTAAAAGCCGGCTTTCAAAGAAATCTGTTGATTCAAAAGACCATGATGCCCAGAACAAAATCGATATGGCTCGAATCAGCGGCAAAGACAGATCTACCGGAGATGCAAAGGCGCATCTTGATAATCAGATACTTCGGACAGAAGCTTCTCGTGATGCAATAAAAAAATCATTTAAGCGAAAAGAAGGATTTTCTGTTCAAGGCACAACTTTTGCAAAGCCGATTGTAATTGGCGAGACTGTAATTCGTGCTTCTGAAGATGCTGATACTTATACGCTGCATATTCCACAGATAGAAATTGCCAGCGGTGCAAAGATTGCGCTCACAGGAAAAAATGGCACTGGAAAAACGCTTTTTATAAGGCACCTTATTACAGAGCTTGAAAAAATGGGAAGAACAAGCGAAGTAATGTATTTGCCACAGGAAATTACCGAGGAACAAAGGCTAGAGATTCTTACAGAATTCAGCGGTCTTGATGACGATAAGCAGGGCGAAGTTCTTTCTACATTGTACAGGCTTGGAAGTGAGCCAGAAAGCCTTCGGCAAAAACAAGCAAAAAAAGAGGAATCGCTGACATTGCAAGACAGTATGGTAAGCCCTGGCGAGCTTAGAAAACTGATGATTTCTCTTGCGGTACAAAAACCTCTCTCGCTTTTGATTCTGGACGAGCCGACAAACCACATGGATATTACAAGCGTTCTTGCACTGGAAAACGCTTTGGCTTCACTTTCCTGCGCCCTGATTGTAGTAAGCCACGACAGGGCATTTCTTAAAAAGGTAACTGAGCGTAATTTTTATACAGAAAGGAACGGTAACTGCGGGAAAGT
>CADCRJ010000119.1 GCA_902803735.1 uncultured Spirochaetaceae bacterium | reverse complement strand
GGGGCTGTACTTGCAGGTGAAGTACGTCAGGCAGGTCATACGGTCGTTCCTATTCCTGGACCAAGTGCGTTTGCTTCGCTTGTGAGCGTTGCAGGTGCGGGCGGCAAAACCTTGATATTTGAGGGCTTTCTTTCGCCAAAACCTGGCAGAAGGCGTTCTCGTTTGCGTGAGCTGCTTGCTACTGGTGACGCTGTTGTTTTGTATGAGTCGCCGTTCAGGGTTGTAAAGTTGTTGACCGATATTGCGGATATTGAGGCAGAACGTCGTGTTGTAATTGGCCGTGAGCTGACCAAGTTGCACGAAGAAATTATAGAAGGAACTGCGGCAGAAATGCGGGATGATTTTTCTGCACGTGCTAAAGTTCAAGGGGAATTTGCTATTTTTATTTCCGGCATAAAAAAAGCTCAACTTTCGGAGGAAAACTCCGATAATTAAAGTGTAAGGCAGGTCACTTATGATGGTAGATAAACTTAGTAGCGTAAATCCACTTAACAATATCCAGAATACACGTCGAACAAATACTAAAGAGGTTTATTCTGCACAGGATTCTATAAACGTTTCTGATGAGGCAAAAATAGCTGCCGAAGCGTATTATTTGGATCAGATTGCTAAAGAAACTCCTGATGTTCGGGAAGATCTTGTTGCATCAATTAAAGAAAAGATTAAGGATCCAAACTACTTGAATGAGACTGTTATTAATTCTACTGCTGATAGAATCTTAGCAGCATACGGTTTGTAATAAAAATCGGAATTACACAAGAAGACGGAGTTTTTCCGTCTTTTTTTTATTTTCAAAATTTCTGGGAGTGTTTTTTATGGCGGACTTTACATTCAGAATTTCACCGAATATTATTCTTGGTTCTTATACATCAAGCCGCTTGGGACAGTTTGCTTTGTCGTACGGTGAGCGTTTTATGCTTGTCGTAGATCCTGTCCTGAAGGAATTTGGGCTTACTGAAAAAATAACGCAGTCCTTGAAAGACAGAAATGTAGATTTCTTTTCATTTGAAGATATTACTGATGGAAGTTCGACAAAGACTATTGAGCAGGCTTTGGCTCTTGCAAAACAGGCTCATATTTCAGGAGTTATTTCCGCTGGCGGTGGTAGGGCTGTAAACATTGCTCGTGCGGTGTGTGCTGTTTTTAATGAGGAGCACACAATTTACGAGATTCTTGACGGAGAGCCTCTTAAAAGCTCACCGTTGCCATTTATCTGCTTAGAGACAACAATGCGTGACCCGCATATCTTTACAAACTATATCCCTGTGTTGGACTCGCGTTCTAAGCAGCTTAAATTGCTCAAAGTTTCAAGCGACCTTTGTAAGCTCGCAGTTTTTGACCCTAACATGACGGTTTCTTTGACCGATAATCAAACTCAGTCAATGGCTATTGAAACTCTCTGTCTTGCTGCGGAGGCTTATCTTTCTCAAAAAGCGAACTTCTTTAGCGATATGCTTGCTGAAAAGTCCTTTGAGCTTATGAGCCTTGCATTGGACAGTTCTCCAACGGCTAATATCACTACGCCGCAGGAAGAGTTGTTCGCACAGAGTGGTTGTATGGCTTCGCTTGCGCTTGGAACGAGTGCTCCTGGAACGCCATCTTTGCTTGCTCTTTGCATCAATTCAAGACATAAAATCTCTCGTTCGCTTATTGCTGCTATTTTGTTTCCGTATTTTATTGAGGACTGTGCAAAATTTAAACTTGCTAAAGTCGCTAAAATTGCTCATATTCTCAATGTTTGCAATGCAGATGATTCTGATGAGCAGGCTGCCGTTTCTCTTGCGGAGAATATCCGACAGAGACTTGCAAAGGCTAATCTTCCAGCTCGTCTTAAGGACTTATCAGTTACAATAGAGCAGCTTGCAGTTCCTGTTGAGGACGCAGGCTTGACTGAGCTTGTGAATACTTTGCCTCGCAGCATGACAAGCGATAACTTGTTTGAGCTTATCAAGACTGCTTACTAAAATGATTGAACCTGGTAAATTGAATACTCTTGCGCCTGGTCAGAAAAGGCGCAAGCTGGCACTTACTTTTGGTGCTTTGGAACGCGATATTGACGGAATCCCAGAAAAAGGGTGCGAGTATGCTTTTAAAAGTATGCCTCGCTGTGAATATGTAAAAAGGCTTTTGAGCATCGTTATTCAGGATTCTGAGCTTTCTGAGCAGACAAGGCGAGAGCTTGAGCAAATCGCTGAAGGTGAGCCGTTTGATGAAAAACGTGCCTGTAATTGTGCTAGACATGCCTTGCTCGCTTTAATAGGAACTTTTCCAGCTGAATGGGATTTGATAATTGCTCCTCATCCTACTGTAACAGAGAATGGCGTTATTACTGAACGCGATTTTTTCCGCAACGTCTATGTTTATGCCGAGGATATTCGCTCTCCGTTTAATTTAGGCTCTATTTTTAGGACGGCTGAAGCTATGGGAGCGGAGAAGGTTCTGATTTCACCTCTTTGTGTGCCTCCTGAGCATCAGAAAGCAATTCGTAGCGGAATGGGATGCATTGAGACTCTTGGCTTTGAGCGTAAAAGCGTTGATGAGCTTGAGCAGTTTGCCAAAGATAACGATTTGCCTATTTTTGTGCTTGAAACAGGCGGAACCCCGATAGAAGAATTTGAATTCCCAAAGAAAGGAATCTGTATCATTGGCTCGGAGGAGCTTGGAGTAAGTCCCGAAGCTTTGAAAAAAGCTACTTATGGACGCGTAAGCATTCCAATGAAAGGCTTGAAAGCTTCCCTTAATGTTGGCGTTGCTTACGGCATCCTTATGCAGAAATGGGTCGAGAGCCTTGAAAAATCTTGCTAGAACGTGTCATCTCTAAATGAGTTGAAGAGCCTGTCCGATATTTTTTGTAGCTGAGGTTCCGTCTCTATGCGGAACATTTTGAGAACGTCGTTGTCAAACTGATAGAAATCAACTTCATGGCTTTGGTAATGAGTAATCATGTCAGAAAGATAAATCAAGCTTGTCAGGCGTTTTGTCTCCGCAGAAGCAAAGTCTGGCTCGTGGTGATGCCTTATTACAGAAATAATGACTTCTGGGAAATTCCATTTTTCTGCAATTAAGGCTCCGATCTCGCTATGGTTTACGCCTACGCACAGTTTTTCAAAGACATCTGACTTTATCTCTCTCTTTTTGCATATTTCTTTCATTTTGAGAACTAAATCTGGATGTGCAGTCTCAAAGACAAGCTTTCCGATGTCGTGCAACAAGCCGCAGACATAAGAGTCTTCTATGATGCTTCTGTCGTCAGCACAGAAGTTGCGTGCCAGATTATATGCGTAAAAAGCGACTCTGTACGAGTGTGACCAAAGTTTTTTTGCAGAGCCTGTGCTGAGCGAGTCCAAACCTTCCATGGAACCGACAGAAAGCAGCATGTTCTTTATTCCGCGCAAACCTACAATCTTGACGGCATCAGCAATGCTCTTGCATGGTTCTGAGAGCGAGAATGTCGCGGAGTTTACAAGCTTTAGCAAATCTGTTGTAAGCGACACGTCGCTTGAAATATACATAGCTATCTCGCTCATTTTTGAATTAGGGTCATTGAGCAAGTGATTTATACGCATGATATTCTCAGGGAACTGTGGCAATTCGTCAATAATTTTGACAAATTCATGCGATACGTCGTTAATATCTCTCTGCAAACGTTCGCTGAACGGCAAAATGATTCTGGTTATAGTCTCGCCGTTCTCGCACACGACCTGGAAATTCTCTTCGGTAAGACCGATTTTCTCAAGCATGAGAATCATAATTATGATTCCTAGTCCCGCGCCCTCAGAGTCATCGAGAATCTGGGCAACGGCTTGGTCTACGGAAGTATATCGCTGTGCTCTGCTAAGCTTGTCATGGATTCTCTTGTATTCGGTGACAGTCATCTCCGAGTTGTTTCTGACTTCCATTTTTATCTTGTTGTTGCGGGTTTGTAGAATCAGCTTAACGTAAAGACCCGCCTTTTTTTGCAGACCAAGGTAATATTTTATATTGTTGAGAGTTTCTTCCTTAAAGTTTTTCATACCTTTTTCGTAATCTGCGTTGTCAAAAATATTCAGCTTCTTTTCTTTAAAATAAATGCGTTTGGTATTCGCTTTCTTTGAATTTGTGACAAGTTCGTTAAGGCAGTATTTTAGGTATTCAACCATGTGTTCCTGCTCCATTTCGACAAGAAAAGCAGTAAGAACATCTTCCATATATTCCTGCATCTCATGTGGAAGAGTGTATGTCGTGATAGAAAGAGGAATCCCGGCACGAATTGCCATTTTGATTTTTGACATATCAAGCATAATTTTGTTATTCTGCATATAGCTTCTCTCACTAACAGGAATATAGAGGAATTTTTAAGGAGTCTGCATAAAACAGGCTCTACTATTACAAATTATAATACATTTTCTATAAATAAAAAAGATGTGGAATTGAATCTAAATTTTTATTATTATGTCATTATGTTTGATTTATTTCTTGCGCAAGTACTTATTCTTATTCTTTTGTTTAGCTCAGGAATTCGTGTTCTGTTTATAAAAAATCCGAGAGTTGATGCATTTGCAGTTATACCTGTCTTTGCGTTTTTAATATCCCTGCTGCTGATTCCTATATGGGGAATAACGGTTCAAAATCTTGTGATTATTGTTCTGTCTGCTTTGTTCTTCCTTACGAATGTGCGGGCCTTGTTCAGGGTTTCTTCAAATCTTATCGTTGATAATTATACTTTGGCATTTATAATCGCGAACTTCATAGAACTACTGCTTTTGATTGCTACAATTGCATTTGTCGTGCTTTCCTCGCCTGTAAGGTGTAAGCTCAAGGATTTTGGCACTCAAAAGGAAAAGGTTTATTTAACAGGTACTCTTGCCGCAGGAATCAGAAAAGGCAATTTTTTTGAGGGCGATGCTTTTTCTGGCATTTTGTACATTTATAAGCCATTGCAAGAAATTTCTGCGACTGAAAAGCCTGCTGCCAGTGCTGAAAGTTCTAACAGCACCGCAAGTGCTTCTGGCACTGCAAATGCGGCAAGCATTGCAAGTGCGCCTGTATCAACTGCTCCCTCTGTACCTGTAATTCAAGAGCCTGCACAAGAAAATACTTCCGAACGGCCCATAATTGTTTTTGCAGGAACTTCCGTAGGAACTGTTGAGCAATACGAGCCTTATATTTTATTTCTTTCAAAAAACGGCTTTACAGTATGTGCCGCTGATTTGTACACGCGGGATATGCATATCTATGAAGGAGCCTCGAACAGACGCTTTGCTCGCCGCATAAGGACTCTGTATAACTACGTACAGGATAAAACAGAATTTGAGGCTACAAAGAAAAAAGAGCTGCTGCTGTCTCGGCAAAAATATGAAAGGCTTACAGAACTGGTACTTGATTTGTTTGGTGAGTCTCAAACTGTTTATTACATTACCGATGGTGTTAGTTTTGACACAATCAACGCTGTTATTGAGGCATTCCCAAAGAATGCCGTTGGATTTTATTCTTTGAACAGAATCCCTGAATATAAGACTCAAGGCTTTGGTTTTATTCAGCAGACGGACATACTTTTGGCAAAGTATTTTTCTATGAAACGGGATTCTTCGTTCTTTATTCCTCGGTATGTTGCGAATAAAACAAAGGATGATATTCTTTTGCTGCTTGCAAAAATTCAGAAACAAAAACAAGCAGAGGAAAAACAAAACGCAGAAAATCAAACCGAGAACGACCAAGAAAAGGGGGTGCAATAATATGAATCTTTATGAACTTGACGCTTATTTTAATTCTTTTTTATACAAGGAGGATTTTTCTTCTGATATTTCCTTGAATGGTATACAGATAGAAAATTCAGCCCCTGAGACGAAAGAAATTAAAAAAGTTG
>CADCRJ010000118.1 GCA_902803735.1 uncultured Spirochaetaceae bacterium | reverse complement strand
TTGATAACAAGGATAGCCTGAGTTTTAGTTTTAGCAATAAACTTATCTAAATCATCAGTTCCAAACTCTTTTTTGAGCATTTCTTCTATACTGGCATCAATTTCTCGCGTAAAAGGCTTGGGATTCTCACTGGCCGCTATCTCCCGGTCCGGAAAATACAAATAATCCTTAACGCTGGCATCACGCCGAACAAAGGCACGGCAGGCTGTCGTTGAGCATCCATAAAAAAACACAGATGACAGCAAAAAAACAAGTAAAATAATTTTGTCCCGCATAAACGTTTTTCCATGTTTTTATAAATAATCTTATTTTTCTGTTGAAACAGCACGTATCTCAAGATACTTTTCCAGCGTTTTCCTTAAATTATTAATTTCATTTTGTAGATTTGCGAGAAATTTTCCTGCATGTGCTCCATCCATCTGCGTATGGTGAAACTGGAATGAAAGTGTAAGTTTATAGTGAAACCATTGCTTTTTGTATTTTCCCCAGATGATGAACGGATTGTTGAAAATTCCTGAGTTCATTCCTACAGCTCCGTCTATTTCGGTGTCTATGATTGCTGATGTTCCGATTACCATGCAGCTCTCTGATAAATCCATGTCCTCGCAGTTTTCTACTGCATTTGCTGTATGCTTTAAATAACAGCCGTTGAAGACTTGAAGGTTTTCCGAAAAAAGTATGTCGCAAGAATTTACTTCGCCATTCTTGTTTTTTACAATACTGTTGACCGCAAGATTTTCATATTGAAGCAATTTGTCACCTACAGGGAGAGTGTAAAATTCCTTTATGTTATAGGCGGCTTTACCAATGCACCAGTCGAGCAGCATATTAAACTTCAAATGTTTTTTTCGACTTATTTTGACAAGATTTGTTACATCAAGAGTTTTAAAGAAAGTTACCATTGGGTTCGGAGCTTTCATCCAAAGCTTATATGCCATTGCACGAGTTGTATTTTCTGGGATAATTTCTATTGGCATTTTTCCAAAATCTTTTTTTTCCATATTTTCTCCTGTATTTTCTATCTGTTTTCTTCTAAAATTCACAAGTCCTATTCAATTTCATACCCAGCTTTTTGAAGAACTTGCAACGCCTTTTCAAAATTCTGTGATTTTACAAGAATATAATCAGTATTAAATGTCGAAACAGCAAATATTCCGATTTTGTTCTCTGCAAGTATTCCGCTCAGCTTTGAAAGGATGCCAATCAATGAGAAATCCAGTACGCCTTGAATACGAAAGCCTTTCCATCCGTCATCTCGCTCCAAAGTGCAAGCAGGGGTATCCTCAGTCTTGCAGACAAGGGATAATTCTTCGTCTGTCTTTCCGATAAAGTAAAAATCTTTGCTCAAATCAATGCTAGCTGACTCAGGCAATTTGCACACGGTCAAATCATAGGGAATTTTTTTTAATTTCATAACGCCCCCTTTTTTGATTTATTATAAAATATGAAGTATTTAATAAAAATAATTTTTAGATGAGATGCAGGACGTTATTGATGAAATGCACTTTGATAAAATATTAGAGGTTTCCTCTGGGACTTGATTTATGAAACTTCGTTTCTGAAACGAAGTTTCTGCATATTTTACCATAGCTTGCTGCGGTTTTCTTTTTATCTGTATTCAAAGCCATCCGTAAGGAAACCACCAAAAGCCCAGCCGACAAGACCGCTTTCAGTACGGATTTTTACCCATGCGGAATCAACTCCGTCAATCCGCTCTTTTTGACCAACCTCAAGGACTGTTGCCTCGTCATGTTCCTGCATCAAACCGATTTTGACAGCAGTCAGCGATGGCGAAGAGCGCACCCGCAGAGAATCAGTAGCACGATATGAGTGCCCTACAAAGCGTATCTCTGAACGTGGCTCTATATAGTCTATTATAGGTTCAAATCCATTACTCCAGCTGCCCACAAAGTGATAGTAAATCGTAAATGAACTGAACATAGGGGTACTCTCGTTAAAAACATGGCGGCTCACATAATAAGATAAAGACCAGCTATCACAGTTTTCCTTAAATCCAGAGTAAAAACCAAGCTGATACCAGCCTGCCCACGAGTTCCAGTTAATAAGAGTAAGATGGCAGTCCGTCTTGCAATAAAGCAGATCCAAATCTTCTCCACCGTTGCGTCTCTTAACAGCTTCGTCAAAAGAAATCTCCTGATACTCAGATTTCTCTTTAGCCTCGCGCGAAAATGCAGGCACAAGCAAAAATGTCACAAATAAAACTAAAATAATCTTTCTCATTTTTACTATTTTAATTGATTTTGAAACATAACAACAAGAGTTTGAAAAGCCGAGCTTTCAAAAAATTCCACCTTATTAAAGAACTCGACATAAAAACTGTTATTCAGTAAAATAAAGTTATGAATGCTATTATTACTGTAGTTGGAACCGATAAAGTTGGAATTATTGCGGAAGTAAGTGCTTTGCTTGCCGCACATAAAATAAATATTGCCGATATTACGCAGACAATCCTTTCTGGTAATTTCGTAATGATGATGATGGTAAGCCTTGATAATGCCGACATCGCTATTGATGAGCTTCGCTCTGTTCTGTCTGCTTCTATGGAGAAAATGCATGTAGAAGTAAATATTATGTCAGAAAAAGTGTTCTCATCAATGCATAGAATCTAAGGCATAAAATCAGCCCTACAAAATCGCCTATGGATTTGTAGGGTGCATCTATTTTCTGGCGACTATGACCATAGTCTTTGCAGTCTCATTGTATGGATTACAATCATAGTCTCCATAAATCTCAACCGTTTTAAAACCTATCTCTTGTAAAATTCTTTTTAGCTCTACGGCTGAGTAAAGTCTTTGCACAAAGGTATGCTCCATTCGCTCCCCATTGTTCTTGTCAATGAGAATCCATCTTGAGCGAAGCCCTTCCCAAGCTCCTTCTACCGTAAATTCCGTGAGGACAGTTTTACCCGCCCTATCAAACCATTCGCCAGGCGTAAAATACTGAACAGCGATTTCTCGGCTAGTGCCTTCCAAAATAAAGCAACCGCCATCCTTTAGGGAGGCGTAAACATTTTTTAGAATCTGGCAGTCTTCTTCCATTGTGTCGCAATAACCGAACGATGTATAAACATTCACAGCACAATCAAAGTTATTCGGGCTTAAAAAAGTCCGTAAATCAGCCTGAACCAGATTCAGCTTAACATTCTCATCGGCAGCAGACTCTGCGGCGGCTTCCAGCTCACTTTTTATAAGGTCAACGCCTGTAACATTCATGCCAAGAAGTGCAAGCTCCACGGCAATCCGTCCTGGACCGCAACCAGCCTCAAGTATGGCACAGCCTTCGGACAGCCCCGCAATTTTGCAGATTCTCTCCGCAACGGCTGGAGCCTCTGCCCATCGCTGCTCGTCAAACATAACTGGTCCGTAGTTTTCCCAGAATTCATCATGCTCAAACCATTCTTTACGCTGATTGTCCATCGCCGCCTCTTCCTTGCTCAAAAAATCCTATCAGGACTGTTTGAACAAAGCTTTTATTTCCTTAGAGTAAATCTCATTTATGCGATATCGCATAATTTCTTGCTTTGCAGAAAGCTCAACACCAACTTCAAAAGGTTTTGCCACCAAAGCAATTTTATTTATGCGCTCATAAGATTTAAAGCCGTTCTTTGCATTTACGCGGGTCGCAATCTCTGTCTCAATGAGATGCAAAGCCTCAGGACTCTTTACAATATCCTCATATTTTTTAAACGGCAAATCGGCAGCCTTAGCAAAGGCTTCAAGCTCGCTCTTCTCAGGAACTATCAAGGCCGCAAGATAACGCTGATCCTGACCAAGAACAACGGCAGTCTGCACGTATCTTGACTCCTGTATTTTCATCTCGATTGGCAGCGGCTCAACGTTCTCGCCTCCAGTCTGTACTATAGTGTCCTTCATACGTCCCTGCAAAACAATCTCATTGTTTGCGGTAAGGCGTGCAAGGTCTCCCGTGTTAAACCAACCGTTCTCATTTATTGCCTGCGCAGTCAGCTCTGGCTGTTTGTAGTAACCTTTCATTACTGTGCCGCCCTTTACTTCAAGAACGCCTTTCTTACCACGCTTTACTGGCTTTCTTGTAGCGGGGTCAACAACTCGTGCAGAGATTCCTCTGACAGGAGAGCCTACATTGCCAAGCACAGGGCGGTCTATAGGACGGACGGAGATAATAGGAGCCGTCTCGGTAAGTCCGTAACCTTCTACAAGTTTTACGCCGATTGCCCAGAAAAATTTATCAACAGCAGGAGGAAGTGCTCCGCCTCCTGCAACGCCAGCCCTAAAGCCAGAACCCATCATTTTGCGGATTTTTCTGAAAACAAGCACCCCGCCCAAAAGCTTGATTGGGTAGCATACGAGCCAAGGAATTACGAATGCTGGCCATTGAAGCCATCTTTTGTCCATTCCATAACGAGTCGTGCGGTCAAAAAGAACTCGGTCAAGCTTTGAGTGAAACAAAGCAATATTTAGGAAGAACTGGAAGATTCTGTATGTGATTCCGCCAGTCTTGCGTATTTTCTTGAAAATGCCGTCGTAGACAGCTTCAAATACCCTAGGAACCGCAGGAATTACCTGTGGGTTCAACGCCTGTATGTCGGCAAGCAAAATCTGACCTATAGGCTTTGAGTAGCAGAGCGTTGCGGACTGCGACATTACGACGTACTCAACGGCTCGCTCAAATGCGTGCCAGATAGGAAGAACCAAAAGACCCCTGTCTCCTGGATACAGATAAATGCGCTCGTCAACTTCATCAAGCTGGGTTATAAAATTCCCGTGGCTCAACATAACACCTTTTGGAAGTCCTGTAGTTCCAGACGTAAAAATTATCGTAGCAAGGTCGTCCCACTGACCTTTAGCAAGCTCCTCGTCAAATTTCTCAGGATTCTCAGAATTGTACTTTAGACCTGCATTTAAAAGCTGCCTGAATGAAAAAAGCTCAAAGCCAGACTCTTTTGCAGATTCAAGGTCTTTATCTGTCGGGTCGTCAAACATTATGAGACGCTTTACAAGAGGAAGCTTTTCTTTTATTGAAATGATTTTTGCAAGCTGAGCATTGTTCTCAATAATTACAAGCTTACATTCCGCAAAGCTTAAGATATATTCCAAATCGCCAATAGTAGCGTCGCAACCACGAGGAACGTCAATGGCTCCTATAGCAAGAAGCCCAAGGTCTGCCTGCTGCCATTCTTTACGGTTGTCCGATATAAGACCAATATGCTCGTTTCTTGTAACACCAACAGAAAGCAGTCCACCTGCAAAAGCCACTACATTCTCATAAGCTTCCTTGTATGTCGTCGGCTCAAAATGACCGTCCGAGCAGCGGCTCATCTGAAAAGCAATTTCCGGGTGCTCGTGAGCGATTTTTTTAAATAATCGAGGAAGTGTAGTCTCCATTAAAAGTTCTCCAAGAAAAATTCGAGCCAGTTCCAAAAATCTGTTACAGTTTGAAACTGGCTTACAAAAACCTTGCTCTGTTCGCTATGCAAACGGCATATCGAGGTTTTTGCGGTTAATTATAAATCTATTTGATTTAAAAAGCTACTAGCAAAAACTGATTGCCTCGTGAGGACATATAGCCTTGCAGTCTCCACAACGTATGCAGTCAATGCTGACAGGATTCTTAAAAACAGAAATATCTAGCTTGCAGGCTGCCTTGCAAGCCCCACATTTTGTACATTTGTCATTATCTACCCGCAAACGCAAAAACGAAATCTTATTGAAAAGCCCGTAAAACGCACCCAGCGGACAAGCATAACGACAAAATGGTCTATAGATTACCACAGAAGAAAATACTGTCACAACAAGGATAACAAGTTTCCATTTAAAAAGAAACCCCGCCGCCCCTCTCATCGCAGAGTTAAGAAGAACCAAAGGAACGCCACCCTCTAAAGTTCCGACAGGGCAAATCCATTTACAGAACCACGGTTCGCCAAGCCCTGTTATATCCACCACGAACATAGGCAAAATAATCACAAACAGTCCAAGGAACACGAACCGCAAGCTACGCAGGAATTTTTCCCCACGCAGGCGGCGAATTTTTCTTATAAAAGGAATCTTAAACAGCAAATCCTGAGCGAGACCGAAAGGACACAAAAAGCCGCAGACAAACCGCCCGAAAAAAGCCCCGAACACAGTCAGCAAGCCCACAACGTACATTGAGAGCCTGTAACTGCGGCTACCAAGAGTCGCCTGCAACGAGCCGATGGGGCACGCTCCCAATGCGGCAGGGCAAGAATAGCAGTTCATGCCTGGAACACAGACGGATTTTAACTTGCCATCAAAAATCTGACCTTTAACAAAGCCTTTTACGTATCCATTTGAAAGAGCTGCAAAAGAAGCTTGTATTAAAAGCCTTAACCTGCCAAAAGTTTTTTTCCTCAAAACACGCCGTCCTTTTCTAGCCAATGCCAATACATTCCAAACAGATTTTAGAAGCCTTTGTAAAGACAAGGGCGGCTTCTCCCCTAAAGATTCTTGCAATTATGAGCATAACGCCTGCAATAGCCACAATGACGGCGGCAAGTCGATTTTTTTTCTTCCGCATATTCTAATTCTGAGAGGCAAGCAGGTCGTCCATTATCTTCTGCCAGTCCTTCTTGCTTCTAGAGCCAAAATAAGGATTTCCGACCTGATTTCCGTCTTTATCGACAAAAATAGTGTATGGAACAACTTGGACATTTTTAAGAAAGCCGTTCATCATATCCTTTGAAGGAACGACATGAACATAATCCGCTCCAGTTGTCTTTATGATTTCATTTCCATCTTTCTTTGAAGAATCTATAACAGCCCCATTCTGCTCGACAATATCAATAGGGATTCCGATGATTTCAATGCCTTTTGATTTATTCTCACGAGACAGTTTTGCAAGGTCTGGCATCTCCCTTATACATGGCGGACAGAATGTTCCCCAGACATTAATCATAGTAAGCTTGTTCTTAGAAAAGATTTCGCTTGTAACGGTTTTTCCATTCATATCGACAGAGTTGAACTGAACTTTATTTCCTGTTTTTTGAGCAAAAGCAAAAAACGAAACACAAACCATAGCAATCGCAATAAAAGATTTTTTCATAGATTTCTACCTCACTAGATATATAGGTCGAATGTCGAGTTT